>CAZFUH010000614.1:1068-1517 GCA_964522235.1 uncultured Rhodanobacteraceae bacterium | reverse complement strand
GATTGAACTTCGCGGTATCGAAGTATTTCGGCTCCGGCCAGAAGCGCAGCCGGGTGCCGGTGTTCTTCTTGCCAACGCTGCCGACGATCTTGAGCGGGCTGATCCGATCTCCATCGGCGAACGCCATGTGGTGTTCTTCGCCGCCGCGCTTGACGTAGACATCGAGCTTCTGCGACAGCGCGTTGACTACGGAAACGCCGACGCCGTGCAGGCCGCCGGAATAGCGGTAGTTCTTGTTGCTGAACTTTCCGCCGGCGTGCAGACGGGTCAGGATCAGCTCGACTCCGGGCATGCCTTCCTCGGGATGAATGTCGACCGGCATGCCGCGCCCGTCGTCGGCGACCTCGCAGGAGCCGTCCTTGTACAACACCACCTCGATGGTCCGGGCGTGGCCGGCCAGGGCTTCGTCGACCGAGTTGTCGACCACTTCCTGGGCCAGGTGGTTGGGG
>CAZFUH010000614.1:0-1058 GCA_964522235.1 uncultured Rhodanobacteraceae bacterium | reverse complement strand
TGTACATGCCGGGGCGGCGCTTGACCGGCTCAAGGCCGGACAGGACTTCGATATCGGCGGCGTCGTAGCGGCTCATGAATATGTGCGGGTGGTGAGTTTGATTTATTGACGGGCTGCGGCCGGCGGCAGCATGCGGACCGACATAGTACTCGCTCGGCACCTGGACGCCGAGGCATCCGCTGGCGTCGGTTGATCGCCCGATCCCACCACCACCTCGCAGAGTGAATGTGATTTATATCACTAAAAAACATACGCGTGATTATGTATCGCTATCGAGCGGTCGTAAGCTCGGCGACGGCGGATGGGGGACCGGGATCGTACCCGGAGCTTGGAATCCGCCAGGCGGTCCGGCACTGGTTTGGCTCGGTACGCATGCAGGCGTCCTGCGGGCCGGTTCGGCTCATCGATTCGGTCTGCGGTTGCAGCCGGAGGTCGGCTACCGGACAGCTTCAAACAGGAGGAGTCACCCATGTTTAGTCGTAACCGATGGATTGTCCTCGGTCTGGCAGCGTGCGCAATCACGTCGCCGGCGCAGGCCATGGTCATTGATGCCGCCTTGGCTGCGCAGCTGGCCCAGGAGGAGCGCGAACTGCGCGCCGATCGCGCCAATCTGCCTGGATACTTCGCCCAGGCGTATGCCGCCTATCCGCAAATCCCGCAGGGTGTGCTGGAGGCGATCGCCTACAGTCAGAGCCGATGGCAGGCGCTGGCGCCGGAGCCTGGCCATGAGCGCCATCACCATATGCCGGCGGCGCATGGCGTCATGGGCCTGTACGGCGGCGATGGTTTTGCCGATCAGATCGGCGATGCGGCGCGCCTGCTCGGTGTCGGCCGGCGGCAGATCGCCAGCGACGACAGGCTCAATATCCTCGCCGCCGCGGCCTTGCTGGCGCGCGAGATCGGCCCGGCGCAGGTGCGCGAACTCGAAGACATGGCGCCGATACTCGCGCGCTATGCCGGATTCGCGCCGTTGTCTGGCAGTGAGATCGACAGTTTCGCGCGCGACAGCTTCGCGTTCGACGTATTGCTGGCGCTGGATCGCGGCGTCGACGACAAGG
>CAZFUH010000613.1:0-1519 GCA_964522235.1 uncultured Rhodanobacteraceae bacterium | reverse complement strand
TCGCACCGACACCGGCACCGCGTCCGACGCCGAGCCGGTCGCCACGCAGCAGCAATGACGGCATACCGGTTCCGCGCTCGTCGACCTCCAGATCGGATCCCGCCGCCGCGCCTGCTGTGCCGTCGCAACGGGCGCGCACGCCGACGCCTCGAACCAACACCCCGGCACCGAGCCGGCGCGACGATACCTGGTCGAGACCGGCCGCTCCGGCGGCAACCCCGACGGCGCCCAGCCGTCAGGACCGGGGCTCGCCGCGGACCGGCATATCGACGCCACCGCAAACGGTGCCGAGCCGGACCGCAGCGCCGTCTACGCGGCAAACGCCGATGCCGGTTCAGCGCTCGCAGGCAGCACCGACACGGCAGGCTGCCGAACCGGCGCCAGCACGCGGCAGCGCCGTTGCCGAACGACCACCAAGACCTGAACGTGGCGATCGCGGCAGTTCCCGCCGCAGCCGCAACGACTAAGCTCGCTCTCCGTCTCCGCCGAGCCCTGCCTGGCGGAGACGATGATCACCATGGCGTCAATTGCGATCGAGCGCG
This sequence comes from uncultured Rhodanobacteraceae bacterium, assembly GCA_964522235.1. Classification (GTDB taxonomy): domain Bacteria; phylum Pseudomonadota; class Gammaproteobacteria; order Xanthomonadales; family UBA2363; genus Pseudofulvimonas. The sequence goes on along the minus strand of CAZFUH010000613.1, from coordinate 977 downwards.
CGCAACAATCGCCCGCGCAGCTTCGCCGGCTCGGTGGCGACGATCTCGACGGTCTCGCCGCCATGCCAACGGGCACAGCTGCGTATCGCCGCGACTAGACCGGCAATCAGGCCGGCATCGACTGCCACGCCCGGTTCCAGCCACAAGCCACGGATCTCGAAAATCCCGCAATCCCGGTGCATCTTTGCGTCCAATCGCGCCGGCAGACGGCCTCGATGCAGGAATGGCAGCACGAAATAGCCGTAGCGACGCTGCTCGGCCGGGGTATAGCACTCCAGCCGATAGTCGAAATCGAACAGCTCCGCGGCCCGCTGCCGGTCCCAGATCACGGGATCGAACGGCGACAACAGGGTCGATGCCCCGGCCCGCAGACGACCGGCTTCGGCTTGACGCAAGATCTCGGCGTGGTCGCTATGAATGTAGAACGGCTCGTCAAAACCGCGTACCCGCACCGACTGCAGGACGCCGTTTGCAATCAGATACTGCAATTCCACCTCGCTGACCGCCGGACGCAACCGGAAATAGTCGGCGATCCAGCCCCGACGCGCGACACCAAGCGCGCGAACGCTGCGCGCGATCAGTTCCAGACGCACCTGCTCCGCATCGGCGAGCACGGATAATTGATGTGCGCGGTCGATGCCGGCACGTGCGAGCACTCGCTCGGCAAGATCGTAGACGCGCTGGAAACGTTCACGTCGAGTGACCATCAGTTCGCCGAGCGCAAACCAGGCTTCAAGCCAGCGCTTTTCATCCTTCCACTGCCACCAGCCGGCGCCGTCGCCGTGGTCGCCGTCGCCGCGCTGAAAGTCGGACGAACGCACCGGACCCCGTTCACGAACATGATCGAGTACGGCGCGCATCGCCGGCTCGTTTTCGGCGAGGTGCCGGTGGGCATTGCGCACTGCCCAGTGATGCCGTTTATCGAGCAGCTGCGCCTGCAACAACGGCCATTCGCGCATTGACGCGAAGCATGCTTC
>CAZFUH010000612.1:0-1520 GCA_964522235.1 uncultured Rhodanobacteraceae bacterium | reverse complement strand
GAAAGTGCACTCTGACCCCGGTTTTGATTTCGTCGACAAGCTGGCAATGTTCGAGCGCGGTGAAGTCTTCCGGGAGTCGCCTGAAACCCTTCGTGTGAGCCCGGCCGCGCATCGATAGCTGCTCCGGCGGCGAACGAAATGCGCAGCCCAATGCGGCACCGCGCAGGCGGCTAATCGAAGCCGTTCCGGAAGATCACGAAGTGGTGGTCGATGTCCGGGTAGATCTCCAGCGCGCCACGGTCGCAATTGCCCGCTCCGGTTTCCGGTCGCGGCAGGTCGCGCTGGTCGCGGGAAGCGCAGAACCCGGTCACGGCGCTGTCGATTGCCGGGCTGCCTGGCAATGGCAGCATGCTCGGCGTCGGACCGCCGTTGTCGTCCAGGGCGGCGAGCTTGGGGTCGGTGTTCTCCAGGTCGCTGTCGCCGAACAACTGACAGGTGTGGTCGGACGACAGGTTGGCGAAGTCGTCGGGCAGGTTGCCCAGGCAATTCGAGGGCTGGTCGCTGAGGGTCCAGTTGCTGGTCAGGATGTTGTTGGCGAAGGTGGTCAGCAGCCCGCCGGTGAGGGCGATGCCGCCGCCGTCGTCGGCGGCGTTGTCGCTGATCGTGACATGGCTGATCGCGGTCAGGCCGGCCGCCACCTGGATCGCGCCACCGAAACCGCCGGCGATGTCGTTGCTGGCCAGGTTGCCGGCCAGTGTGCTGTTCTCCACTTCCAGCTCGGCGCCGGCGCCAACATAGATCCCGCCGCCCTGCTCGGCACCGTTGAGCAGGATCGCCGAACGGCGGATGCGATGGCCGGCACCCACCACATACACCCCGCCACCAAAGCTGCCCACGTTGGCGCGGATGATCGAATCGATGACGTCCACCGGTCCAAACGCCGCGATGCCGCCACCCTCGGAGGTGGCGTGACTGTCTTCGATGATGCTGCGTTCGACGGTCAGGCTGGCATTGGCGAGGACGAAGACCGATCCGCCGACGTCCGTGGAATTGCCGTTGCGCAAGGTCAGGTCAGCAATCCGGTAGGTACTTCCGGATATGCCGCCAAAACGAAAATGCCGCTGATCCTGGTTGGCGTCGATCACCAGTTCGGTCATGCCCGGGCCGCGCAGTTCCAGCGACTCGGAAACGATCGGCAACGGGCTTTCGAGGACCAGCGTGCCGGTGACATCGAACTCGATGATGTCGGCACCGGCACTCGCGTTGGCGGCGAGGATGGCTTCGCGCAGGGAGCCGGCGCCGTCATCGTCGAGGGTAGTGACTTGGAAGGTGGCCGCATGGCCGGCGTGGGCGACGAGCAGGCCGGCACCGAGCACGGCAGCGCAGAAGAGATGGGGGACGTGACGCTGGGACATGGCGCGAACTCCGGGTGGGATCGGAACCCCTACAGCGAAATGCATGCCAAGTCGGCCGGCCGCGGAAAATCAATGCGTAACAGACGGATGCGATCCTCCGGAGACGCTGAAAGTCCCGCGTTCCGGAAACACCGTCCCGAAGCCGGGAAAAGCGATCGCTCCTAG
>CAZFUH010000611.1:0-1523 GCA_964522235.1 uncultured Rhodanobacteraceae bacterium | reverse complement strand
TATTCGATTCTTCGTCTGACTGCGCTCGTCTTGTTGCTTGCGCTGTTCGTGCCGGGCCATTCAGCCCTGGCTTCGATCATTCCCGCACCGCCGGCGTCGCTGTGTGCAGACGTGCCAGGTGCGGGCGGCGCGGGCAGCACGCCGGTGGCGCCTGGCCGCTGGTGGAACCCTGAACGCCCGGGCACAGGATGGGACCTCACCTTCACTGAAACCGGCAGCGAGCTGTTCCTGACCTGGTTCACCTATGCCAGCAATAACCGTCCGGTCTGGTATGTGGCCGATCTGGTGCAATGGTCGCCGACGCAGTCGACCTGGCAGTCGACGTTGCGCAAGTACACCTTCAACTTCGCTACTGGCGTGCGCAGCGCCGGACAAGCGGTGGGTGCGGTCAGCTTCACGCGCATCCCGAACGACCCGTTGCGGCTGGCGCTGGCCTGGCGGCTGGACGGTCAAACCCAGATTGAACAGGAGTGCATCCAGGATTTCAGCCGCGAAGGGATCCGCTCGCCAGAGGCCAACGCGAGCTATTCCGGTGCCTGGTCGCAATCCAATGGCGACCTCGCCTACGGCATCAACTGGACGATCATGACCGACCACACCGACCTTGGTGCGGTCTATGTCGAGCAGCCGTATCTGTCCACCTACGACAGCAGCGGACAGCCGGTGTGGTTGTCCGCTCAACGCCAGACTTTCACGCCGCCCGCCAATGGCCCGACGACGTTCGCATACGGCTACAACTACTCGCTTTATCCCGGTGGCCTGCCGACGGCCGTGGCCGCGAACCAGTGCAAGGATTCAGCACAGGGCTGCAAGGTTCTGGAGCAGAACGCCGGCTCCTTTACCCGCGCCTTTGGCAGCACAAGCGCGGCGACGTGGTCGATCTTCGTCAACCGTACATCCAGTACGACCGGTCAGACCGTCACGCTCAACCGCACCTCCGTAGCCGGCACCAAGCTCACCGCGACCACCCAGATCCTGGCCGATCGCTCCTGGTGCGTGATCACCGAAGGTGCGCTGACCTGCCCGGTGCGGGTCGACTACGGCAGGCCGGCCGGGTTGAAAACACTCCCGTTGAAGTATTACGTATCGCCCTACAGCTCCGGTTTTCCGGTCAGTAACTGCAGCGCCGGAAGCTGCCCGTTGATAGAGCGCAACGCCGGTCAGTTCACGCGCACGTTCACGACACCGGCCGCAGGGACCCTGTCACTCAACGCCAGCTATTCCGGAAGCATCGGAGCGGTAACCCAGAGCATCGCCTGGCAGCGCCCGGCCGTGTCTGGCAGCGTGGCGATCAGCAAGTTGGCCGCGGTCAGCCAGGTACTGGTCGACCGCACCCAATGCCAGGCGGGCAGTTGCCCGGTGCAGATCGATTTCGCCACCGATCCGAACGAGGCCAATGCCAGCCAGGCCAGAGTCTACCGACGCCAGCTCGAGCCGTCGTCGCCCACCTTGTTCCGGATCCCGGTCAACGCCTCCACCGGACAGTACGTCGATTCACTCACCCAAGTGGGCCGCTATCGCTA
>CAZFUH010000610.1:0-1525 GCA_964522235.1 uncultured Rhodanobacteraceae bacterium | reverse complement strand
CGGTCGAGATTGGCCAGGATCGGTGCCAGTACGCTCCACGAGTCCGGACCGTCGTCGAGAGCCAGAGCCGATTCGGCATGAATCAGCGCATCGGCAAACCGACCCTGCGCGTTCAAGGTGTTGGCGATCTGCCGGTGCGCGGCGAGCCGATCGTCGTCGGACCCGGCGGCCGCCAGGACCTGTCGTGCCAGCGACAGCGCGTCGTCGAAGCGGCCCAGGCCGTCGTAGGCTCTGGCCATCGTCAACAGGATCGGCAGGCGCGAGGCATCGCTGAGACCGGCACCGGCATCGAGCCGCTGCAAGGCGCGATCGAGCAGTTCGCGGGCGGTGATCTGATCGCCGAGTGCACGTGTCGGGTCGGCCATCGTGAAGGTATCGACCAGAAACTCACTGATGGTTTCGGCGCGGGCGCGCTCGACCAGTGCCGTATCCCGTTCGGCTGCGACCAGAATCGATTGCCGCCAGAGCAGGACGATGACTGTGGCGACCGCTGCCAGTCCCAGCGCCACCAGGGCCGCAGGCCAGCGGTGGCGGCGCAGGTATTTCCCGGTGCGGTAGCCGAGACTGTCGGGACGAGCCTTGACTGGACGGTCGTGCAGGTAGCGTTCCAGGTCGTCGGCGAAGGCTTCGACGTGGGCGTAGCGGCGCCCGGGTTCCTTGGCCAGCGCACGTAGCGTGATGGTATCGAGGTCGCCGCTCAGCGCCTGTACCCAGGCCGAGACACCGGCCTGGCTGCGTTGTGCGAGCCGCTCCAGGGCCTCGATCCGGGCCATCTGCTGCACCCGCTCGCTCGGCCGTGGTGGCTGTTGATGCAGGATGGTGGCTTCGATTTCGGCAGCGCGTCCGGATGGGAAATCCAGTGCGGCCGCGCCGCACAACAGCTGATAGAGCAGGGCACCGAGAGCATAGACATCGCATGCGGTGGTCAGCGGCGCGTCAGTCAACGCCTCCGGTGCCGTGCATTGCGGCGACAGGAACCGGTTGTGGGTAACTGTTTCGGTACCGGCCTCGCCGGCGGCGGCATCGAGTGCCTTGGCGATGCCGAAGTCGAGCAGCCGTGGCCGTCCGTCGCGGTCGACCAGCACGTTGGACGGTTTCACGTCCCGGTGGACGACCAGCGAACGATGGGCATGGGCCACCGCTGCGCACACGTCGAGCAGCAGCCGGATGCGTGCGCCGAGGCCTAGGCGCTGCCGATCGCAGTAATCGAGCAGCGGCTCGCCGTCGACATATTCCATCGCGTAGTACGGCGTATCGTCGATCTGACCGAGGTCGATCAGGCGAGCGATGCAAGGATGATCGAGGCGGGCGAGCAGGCGCCGTTCGGCGAGGAAACGGCGCAGGCTGTCGGGACTGAATCGAGCGTTTTGTATCAACTTCAGCGCAACAGTCTGGATGACATCATCCTGATGGCGCTCGGCCAGGTAGACCACGCCCATGCCGCCGCGTCCGAGCAAGCGCCGGATGTGGTAGTGGCCGAACCAGCTGTCCTCCAGGCGCCGGTCCGCGATCGTTTCCAGACGAT
>CAZFUH010000609.1:0-1530 GCA_964522235.1 uncultured Rhodanobacteraceae bacterium | reverse complement strand
ACCCGGCGTTCGGCCTCGGCGAGCAGTTCGGCTGGTGTGCCGCTGAGGTCGATCTGGACGACGTCGGCCTCGCCGTCCGGTGCTTCCAGGGTGCGCAACTGACTGTCGAGCAGGCTGACCGGTGCGAAGTGGTCGCGTCGTTGCGCCATGCGCGAGGCGATCACGTTCCGGGGACCGTGCAGGTGCAGGAACAGCACCTGGTGGCTGCGCAGCCGCAGCCGCCGTCGGTGCAGTCTGCGCAGCGCGCTGCACGCGAGCACGCAGCCGGTTTCATGGCTGCCGACCGCCTTGCGCACGCGGCTCAGCCAGGTGCTGCGCAAGGCCTCGGTCAGGGCGATGCCGGCGCGCATCCGGGCCCGTGCCTCGACGCTGTGCAGGTCGTCGGCATCGATGAACGGCAAGCCCAGCCGCAGTGCCAGGGCCTGGCCCAGGGTGGTCTTGCCGCAGCCGCTGACGCCCATGCAGACCACCAGTACCGGCGCCGTGGTTGGCCGTGTCCGTGCTCGCGGATCCGATGCAGCGGTCGCGCGCGAGGCTCGTGCCATTACGTTGCCGAGCCGGCCGCCAGGGTCACCGTCACCGCATAGGTGCGCCCGGCTTCGATGTTCGTCAGCAACGGCTGCGCCAGGGTGCGGCCATCGACGACGATCGAGGCGCTGGACCCGCGTCGATACTCGATGTCGAACCAGGCGTCACGAAAGCGTCGCCGGATCCTTGCTTCAGGCCAATGGCTGGGTAGCCGCGGGGTGATCCGGAGGCCTTCCGGACAGCCGCCGGTGCCGAACAGGCCCTCGATCACGGTCCGGTACATCCAGGCAGCCGAGCCGGTATGCAGAAGCTGGCTGGAGCGACCGGCGGTGCGCGGAAAGCGCCGTGGTTCGCCGCGGTAGTAGTTCGGCACGAAGACCGGCAACTGGCCGCGTTGTACCAGGTCGTCCCGGTCCGGTCCGGGAATGATCCGGCGCAGGACGCGGTAGGCGCGGTCGTGCTCGCCGATCCCGTACAGGCTGTAGGCGTAGAACATCGCGGCGTGGTTGTAGACCGAGCCATTCTCGGCACTGCCCGGATGCTTCTGGGTGACCCGGCCGATGTCCTCGCGCATCCGCGTATAGGCCGGCGCGCACAGCATCGGGCCGAACGGCGTCTCCAGTTCCGCGTCGATCGCCGCGAGCATGCGTCGCTGCTGATCGGCATCGGCGATGCCGGCAAGCAGGGCGAAGCTCTGCGGGTTCAGGAAGATCCGGCCTTCCTCGTCGTGACGGCAGCCGAACACGGTGCCGGCATCGGTGATGCCACGGGCAAACCAGTCGCCGTCCCAAAGGTGCTGCTGCACGGCCCGCTCCAGCGCGGCGGCGGCCGCGTCGAGTTCGCCGACGACGGCGGTCTGCCCGCTTCGCTCGGCGACCTGCCGCCACAGCCGCAATCCATGGATTGCAGCGATCGACAGCCAGCCGGAGACGCCGCGGCCGAGCGGGCCTACCATGTTCATCGGATCGCACCAGTCACCCTGGGCGATCCGACTCAGACCGC
>CAZFUH010000608.1:0-1530 GCA_964522235.1 uncultured Rhodanobacteraceae bacterium | reverse complement strand
CGAACTCGAGACAGGCAATGGAACCGGCATGGTACCCGCAGCGTTCAGGGCGGCCATCGGCGCGCCGGTCGAAGCGGGTGGATTTGCGGCCGAATGCCCTCACCGCGCCGTGGAATGGGGGATTCAGCGTGCCGTAGTGCCCAGGCGCGCGGCGCCGCGTGTGGTCGAACCCGGCCAGCCGTGCTCCATCGCCTCCATCGCCCAGACCGGCCCGAGTTCGGCATGACAGTCGGTGCAGGCATTCGGCGCCTTGTCCAGACCGAAACGCACGCTGTCCTGCGGATTCGGGATCGAGCTCATCTCGTGGCTTCGCGCTCGCTCCCAGATGCCGCGATTGAGCTTGGTGATGTGCCAGGGCATGTGGCAGTCGTAGCAGAAGCTGCCCGGCTCACCGTTCGAATGCCGCGTGTGTGCGGCCGGATCGGCGGCGATCGCCTGGTGGCAGTTGCCGCAATAGGCGTTCGACTCGGCCGAGGCCAGCAGCATACCGCGCGCGGCCTGGCGTTTGTTGTCGTGTGGATTGTGGCAGTCGTAGCAGCGTACTTCGTCGTGGTCATAGCACTGTGATTCGACGAATGAACGGAACAGCATGCCGATGCCGCGCGGACGACCGTTGTGCCAGACCTCGATGGTGGCATCCATGCGGCCGGGTGTCAGCGGCGCCTCGCGGAACCAGGGCGACAGATCGTTGATCCGCCCTTCACGGCTGTAACCCGGCTCGAACAATCGATAGAAGTCCTGATTGCGCGAGAAGATGTCGGCGCCGTGACAACGCGCGCACACCGATAGCGACTGTTCCTTCGGCAGCTTGGCGGCGCTGGCAATATAGGCGACCGGTCGGCCGCGCAGGTGGTTTTGCACCCACATCGCCAGCCGGTTGGCCGGCGTCGATTTCATGTATTCCACATGCAGGCTGCCCGGGCCATGGCAGGATTCGCAGGTGATGCCGTCCTCGTGCCAACGCACGTCGGCCCGGGTATGCCATTCATCGCGCTCCAGCACTTCCAGATTGGTGGTATGGCAGCGCGCGCAGTACAGGTTCCACGCCGAGTGCAGGGACCGCATCTGGTCCCACAGATCCACCACCGTTTGCGGGCTGTTTTCCTGCACGTTCCAGTACGGAAAGTAACTGCCGGTCGCGGTCGACCACTGCAGCGGCAGCCGGCGAAGAACGCCATCGGCTTCAGGCGTCAGGTACTCCTGCCGATACTGGTAGCCGACCACCTTGGTGATCGGAAATTCGACGAAGCGATCGCTCTCCGGATCGCGCAGCGCCATGAAGTAGCGATCCTCACGCGTATAGGTGCGGGCAACGACCTGGCCGGCCAGCGGGTCCGGACTGTCCTCGGGCAGGCGGAAGCTGCCATCGGCGAAATCGCCGATCACCGTGTTCGGGGCCGGATCGCGGATCATGTTCGCATGCGGCGAGACCCGCCACTGCGCGTGCACGATCGTGTGGCAGTCGGCACAAGCACTACTTCCGACGTAGTCGGCGTCGAAGCCGGCCTCGAAGGCCTCGGCGCGCCACCA
>CAZFUH010000607.1:0-1535 GCA_964522235.1 uncultured Rhodanobacteraceae bacterium | reverse complement strand
GCCGGCAGTGTCTTCGATACCCTGCTCAGTGATCGTCACAATCACCGGGTCGAGGTCGCTCGCGGCCTGCTCGCAGCCGAGGCCGGCGGGCTTCTGCGCGAGTTCTTCCGCGCTCGTCGTTGATCGCGCGGCAGCTGCGTTCGCGGAAACTCCGGCGACGCCGGGGTCGGGCGGCTGCTGCTGCCGGTCCGGGTACGAGCGCCGCAGCGCTGCGATGCCGGACCCTCGCGCGGCGATGCGCCATGGCGGGCGCGGGTATCATGCCGTCTGACCTACCGCATGCACTGATGCCATGAAGCACAACGACAACCTGATCTGGCTGGATCTGGAGATGACCGGCCTGGATCCGGATCGCGACACGATCCTGGAGATCGCCACCCTGGTCACCGACAAGGAACTCAATGTCCTGGCCGAAGGACCGGTGCATGCCATCCGGCAGTCGCAGCAGCGGCTGCAGGCGATGGACGACTGGAATCGCAATCAGCACCAGAAGTCGGGACTGTGGCAGCGGGTGCTGGATTCCGACAGTGATCTGATCACGGCCGAGCGCTCGACCCTGGATTTTCTCGCCGGCCTGACCATCGCCGGCCGCTCGCCGCTGTGCGGCAACACGATCGGCCACGATCGCCGCTTTCTTTCCCGCTACATGCCGCGACTGGAGCGCTGGCTTCACTATCGCAACCTCGACGTGTCGACGATCAAGGAACTGGCGCGACGCTGGGCGCCCGAGGTTGCCGACGCCGGCAAGAAGGAGTCGGCACATACCGCGTTGTCGGACATCCGTGATTCCGTGGCCGAATTGCGCCACTATCGCGCCCACCTGGCGGCGTTGCAGGTCTGAGGGTCAGCGCCGGAAATCGACGATCGCCGGCGTCTTCGCCGTGACTGGGTCGATATGCAGCTGTTCCCTGGCCACGATCCGCACCTGGAATGCGGCGGAGTCGGCAGCGTGCTGCAGCAACCCGCCGAGCCGGGCGGCGATGGCAGCGCTGCGCGCTTCGAGCGCCCGCTGTCCGGGCGGCTCGACCAGCAGCAGGCTCAGGTGGTCGCGGGCGCCGTCGCGCATGCGCAGTTGAATCTGGAAGCCATCGACGTCGACGGTCAACGGCGTGAACAGATCCAGGTCGTAGGTCATCTCGTCGAACTGAAACGAACGGCTGTCGCGCCCGCGCAGCTCCAGATACTGGATTCCGTCCTGGTCGATCAAGCGACCGATGTCGCCGAGGCAATAGCGGAACACCGGGTAGCGCTTGCGATAGGAATTGGTGACGGCAACCATTCCGAATCCATCGTCGTCCGGTGCCAGGATCTCGATCACGATCCCGGGCAGCAGCTGGAACCAGCCAGGACGCAGGTTGCCATCGCAGCAGCCGAGAATCCCGGTCTCCGCGCCGCCATACAGCGACCACACCTGCCGGGTTCGCAGCGTCGCCCGAAGCAGATTCAATGCCGACGCACGCAGCGGTTCGCCGGCATAGAGCAGCTGCGGGACATCCAGTTCCAGCCTTGCTTCAGCGAGAAAGCGCGCGAACAGC
>CAZFUH010000606.1:0-1536 GCA_964522235.1 uncultured Rhodanobacteraceae bacterium | reverse complement strand
ACGACGACCCCGGTCGGCGTGCCCAGATTGCGGCTGGCGGCGAAGACCGCGGTCAGGCCCAGAACCAGCAGACAGGTCAGCACGGCCAGTCGTCGTGCCCATCGTTCACGCATGGCGTTCTCCTCATGCCAGATCGAAAATTTCCGAATGGATGTTGCGCAACGGCACGCCAAGTTCGGTCAAGGCCTGCTCGGCCAGCCGGATCATCGGACTGGGACCGCAGACATAGTACTGAAAGCCGACTCGCTGCTCGGGCAGATGCCGCGCCAGTACGTCACGATCAATGTAGCCGGTCTCGCCGCTCCAGCCATCCGGCGGCTCCAGCAGTACATGCTGTACGTTCAGCCCGATGTCGGCCGCGAGCGCGTCGATCTCCTCGCGGAACACCACGCGCTGCAGAACCCGGTTGCCATAGAACAGCCATTTCGGACGGCTGTCGCCGCGGTCGGCCAGCGCCCGCAGCATGCTGATCAACGGTGCGATGCCGACACCGCCGGCAATGAACACGTAGCCGTTGGCGTCCGGATGCCGGTCAATGCCGAAGCTGCCGTACGGCCCGTCGACATAGGCGAGCTCACCGGGCTGGATCTCGCCGATGCGCGAGGTGAAGTCGCCCAGCTCCTTGATCGTGAACGCAACCTGGCCCGGCCGCGTCGGTGTCGACGAAAATGAGAACGGATGCTCACGCATTGCAAACGGCGACGCGCGCAGGCTCAGCCAGGCAAACTGGCCCGGCCGATAGTGGAACGGCTGCCCAGACTCGGGCGCCAGTTCCAGTGTCCAGGTACCTGTGCACTCAGGCCGCACCGAACTGACACGCCACGGCCGACGCCGCAGCCGAAACGGCCTGTAGATGCGCACATAGGCAAACAGACCCAACCAGAACGCTCCGAGCGCCGACCACAGCACGCGATCGGTCGGCGTCGACAGGTAGCTGCCGGAACCATGGACATGAACCAGCGCGGCGCTCAGGCCGACCACCGCCAGGGTGACATGCCAACGCCGCCAGCGGTCGTATTCGATACCGAACCGCTTGCGCCACAGGGAGCTGACGACCAGGACCGCGAAAGCGAACAGCCCCAGCCAGGCCAGGCTCATGTACAGCGGCGCGGCGAATGGATTCCAGCCGCCGATCGTCGCCGGGTAGCGCAACAGCAGGATTCCGGCATGAAGCAGCAACAGAAGGAAGGCGCCGGTGGCGAGAAAACGGTGGAAGTAGTAGATGATGTCGATGCCGAACGGCGATGTCGCGTGCCTGAATCGCGCGGTCAAGGCGAACTGCACGCCGATCATGCCCAGACCGGCATAGCCCAGGGCCAGCGCGAAATCCCACCAGAATCCGCCTGGTCGTGGCCGACCTCCGAACATCAGCAAAACCAGCGGAGCCAGAATCAGGAGCAGGTATACGCCGAGCCAGAACAAACTGGCGGCGGCGGTTCCGGTGATCTTGCGGACATGCATGATGGTCGCGCCTCCTCCTGCTGCACCTTCAGTACGTTGCCACAGCACCGACCGGCGCCGCTTGATCTGGATCAT
>CAZFUH010000605.1:0-1540 GCA_964522235.1 uncultured Rhodanobacteraceae bacterium | reverse complement strand
CGGGAGTACGCCGCGCCACGGCGCGAAGATCGGCGGCCGCAGCAGGCGAGGTGTGAGAAATGCAGGCTACGATGCCGGCATGCGCGAGGACTACGACGACCGGACGGATTATCTGCGCAGGCCGCCAATGCCGCGGCTGCGACCGTGGATCAGTGAACTCTGGGCGCAGCGTGCGCCGGCTTTCGGCCCAGCGCGTCGGGAACACGTGCTGCCGACCGGCGCGATGCACGTGGTGATTCGTCTGCACGCGCCGCCCCTGCGTCTGTTCGATGCCGAAGACATTGCTGGCCGGGTGGTTGGCCATGCCGTGGTCGGCGGCGCTCGGGCCGGTTACTACGTGCGCGAGATTGGCGTCGCCGCCGACTCGGTCGGAGCGGTACTTCGACCCGGCGCCGCGGCGATCTTGTTCGGCGTTGCGGCCGATGCCATTGCCGGCCGCCACGTCGCGCTGGAGGCGCTCTGGGGCCGGGCTGCGGACACGTTGCGAGAGCAGTTGCTCGCCTGCGACCGATCGTCACGACGACTGCAACTGTTCGAGGCGGCATTGGCGCAACGCTTGCCTGATGTTCACGGACTTCACCCGATCGTCGCGACAGCGTTGCGCGACCTGGGTCCGGATGCCCGTATCGAGCGCCTGGTCACCGCCAGCGGCCATAGCCATCGCCACTTCAACGCCGTGTTTCGTGCTGCGGTCGGCCTGAACCCGAAAGCCTATGCACGCGTACTGCGCTTCCAGCGGGTGTTGGCGGCGCTGCGTGCCGGCGATCCGGTGTCGTGGTCGGAGCTTGCCGCCGACAGCGGCTATTCCGATCAGGCGCATCTGGTGCGCGAGTTTCGTGAGCTGGCCGGGGTGTCGCCGCAAGGCTACAGTCGGCGTGCGCCGGTCGATGCCCATCACCTGCAGATCGGTCCCTGACCAGAACGGTCTCGGCGCCCCGACTTGACCGGTCGCTGGGTGACTTCGCGGGCGTCGCTGCCGAAAGGTCAATTTCCTTCAATCTCTGGGAGCGCTGGCGGCGGTACGCTGTGTCCCTCGAATACCAGGAGTCCGCCATGAACATTCACGAAGTCTTTGCCTACCTGCACGTTGCCGACGCCCCGGCTGCGATCGAGTTCTACACGCGCGCGTTCGGCGCCCGTGAGCTGTTCCGTCTGACCGAACCAGGCGGTCGTATCGGTCATGCCGAACTGGACTTCGGCGGCACCACGATCATGCTCAGCGACGAGTATCCCGAATGCGGCATTCTTGGCCCAAAGCCCGGCGCTGGCGCCTGCGTGACGATCCATCTGCATGTCGACAACGCGGACGCGGCGATCGAAGCCGCTGTTGCCGCCGGCGCACGACTGGAACGCGCGCCTGAGGATGCGTTCTATGGCGAGCGTGGCGGCAGCGTATACGACCCGTTCGGTCACCGCTGGCTGATCGGGCACAGCATCGAAGAGGTCACGCCGGAGGAGATGCAGCGCCGCTACGACGCACTGTTCACCTAGGAGCCTGCGCGGCAGAAACGTTCGAGGCGAAACGGATGCCATCGTCATT
>CAZFUH010000604.1:0-1551 GCA_964522235.1 uncultured Rhodanobacteraceae bacterium | reverse complement strand
CAGGGTCTTCTGACGAAGCATCCCGCGCTGGCTCCGAGGGGCAGAGAAAAAACTCTCCGGATGGTAGCACGCAAGAGATGAAGTGCAAGCGGAACCGCAACACGTTGTTGCGTCGACGCAACAGAATTTTAACTTGGATGGAGCGACCCGCGGTCAGTGGGTGGGTGCGATTCGTGTTTTTAGCCCCGCAGGCTGGTTCTCGACATCGGCAATGGCGGGGGGCGATGCCGCGAGGCGGGCCAGCCAATGCTGAATGCGGGCATCGAGGCCGCGCTGCGCCTGTGGGCACGGATTCTCACCTTCGATCGGGCGTGTCAGCAGCACATGAGCGATGCCGACAAGAATCTCGGCACACATGTCGGCGTCTGGAATCCGCTGAACAACGGTTCGGGCGTGCTTGCCGCCGCGGAGGCTGAACTCGATTGCGCGCCCACCGCGACGGCTCTGGACGCAAGTGATCGAAGCGAGTGGAATTCGGGTCGCCTGCGGTCCGAACATCGCGGCTGGCGCCTCGCCGGCCTGCAGCCGATCCAGGCGTCGGCGACACTCGTTCGCGTCGATGCGCTGCGCGTAGATCGCTTCGCTGCTGACGACGACCAGTTGCGCCGTATTGCCGTCGAGTTCCTGCCAGTACCGAATCATGACCACTCCTGCCGCCGGTACCGCGCCGGCGTGACGCGGACGCTGCACGCTCGCAGCGACCGAGGTCAGTGTGCGTACGCCGACGCACGTTCTGAAGCAGGATCTTGTCCAGTGCCGCAGTCTTCGCTTGACGTCACGTCAACCGGGTTCTTTCCGGTCGCCTGAACCGGGATCGAGACCGTGCCGGCTGCGTCGCCAGGCCTGAAGCGGCACGCGCGTCAGGGCTGTGGCCGTGTCATGGTCGAACGACCTCAGTGCCGATGGTCCGCAGTATGCTCTTCCGATGGCTCCGGTCGCGCTTCACAAAGCGGGTGGCTGGGCGTGGGCGAACCGCATCACTGGAGAGGGCAGTCATGGTCACAGGATCCCATCTGCTGGTTTTCGTTGCCTTGGCTGCGGTCGCAACGCAATCGCCAGCCGCCGTGCCATCGAAGCCGGCGGGTCGCGACAATGGCCAGATCCATGCATGCACCGGTGTGGTTCCGACCACGGCGGTGATCTGCATACGGGCCGGCGCGCCGGGCGGCGGTACCGGCAGCGCGGCGGCGCCGCTGAATTCGATCAACGCTGCGATCGCAGCTGCCAAGGCCGGGGACATCCTCCAGGTCGCGGCCGGAACCTACGCGGAAAACGTCGCCTTGGGCTCGTTCACCGGTCCGACCTCGAAACATCTGACCTTGCTGGGCGGATTCAACACCGATTTCAGCGCGCGCGATGCCGGCCAGTACATCGCCTTGATCGATGGCGGCCAGCTCGATCCGGCGGTGCAACTGCACGTGGACTCGAACCAGGTGACGAGCTTGGACGGCTTTGTGGTCACCGGCGGCGTCGGTCTCGGTACCAGCTGGCAGGACGGCTACGGTCATGGCGGCGGCATCCATGCGCAATTGCTCGGCAACGGCCGCATCG
>CAZFUH010000603.1:0-1555 GCA_964522235.1 uncultured Rhodanobacteraceae bacterium | reverse complement strand
ATCTTCGTCGGCGGCGTCAGCGACGTGCCCGGCCCGATCATCGACCTGCGCGACCGTCTTGAAGAATACAGCAGCCGCTGACGGCTGAACCCGGACGCTGGTCCCGGTCCATCCGCAACCGATTGCGCTACCATCGTCAGTCCACCCGCACCGAGAGTCGATCATGGGCTTTACAAGCATCTGGCACTGGCTGATCGTTCTGCTGGTCGTGGTTCTGCTGTTCGGCACCAAGAAGCTGCGCAACCTGGGCGGCGACCTCGGCGAAGCCGTACGCGGTTTTCGCAAGGGGCTGTCTGGCGACGACGACAAGAAACTGGAGGCCGACGCACCGCCGCCGACCGCCGGCAGCAGCGAAGGCGAAAAGCAGAGCAGCGGCGAGCGCCGCGATTGACACGCGTACCCCCTGAGCCCGCGTGTTCAATCTCAGCCTGCCCGAACTGGCGGTCATCGGCGTCGTCGCGCTGTTGATCTTGGGACCCGAGCGTCTGCCCGGTGCCGCCCGCACTGCTGGCGCTCTGCTGCGTCGCGCCCAGCGCAGCTGGTCCGGGCTGCGTGCCGACATCGAACGGGAACTGGCCGCCGACGAGATGAAGCGCCAGCTCAAACAGGCGCGCGACGAACTCGATGTCGCGAAGATCCAGCGCGATCTCGAAGACGCCGGCCGCTCGATCGCCAGCGACCTCGACCCCGAACGCGACAGCCCCGGTCCCGACGCCAAGGACAAACCGGATGAGCGTGCCTGAGGAGCCTGAGGCCGAACAGAGCTTTATTGAACACCTGGGCGAACTGCGCGACCGGCTGCTGCGCGCGATCGCCATCGTCCTGGTCCTGTTTCTGGCCCTGGTGCCTTTTGCCCGCCAGATCTACGGCTGGCTCGCCGCACCGCTGCTCAGCCGCCTGCCCGACAACGGCCAGCTGATCTCGATCGAAGTCGCCGGACCGTTTCTGACCCCGATCAAGATGGCGTTCTTCGTCGCCTTGTTCGCCGCGATGCCGGCGGTGCTGTATCAGCTCTGGGCGTTCGTTGCACCGGCCCTGTATCGACACGAAAAGCGCCTGGCAATGCCGCTGCTGGTTTCGTCCGTGCTGCTGTTCTACGCCGGCTGCGCCTTCGCGTTCTACCTGGTCATGCCGGTGGTATTCGGCTTCATCGCCGCGATGACGCCCGAAGGCGTGACGATGATGACCGACATCGGCCGCTATTTGGACTTCGTGCTGATGCTGTTCCTGGCCTTCGGTCTTTGCTTTGAGGTGCCGGTCGCCACCGTGATCATTGTCGCCACCGGCTGGCTCAGCGTCGAGCAGCTCAAGCGCGGCCGGGCCTATGTCATCGTCGGCGCCTTCGTCATCGGCGCGATCTTCACGCCCCCGGACGTACTGTCCCAAATCATGCTGGCGGTGCCGATGTGCCTGCTCTACGAGCTGGGTCTGGTGGCCGCACGCTGGGTTGCGCCGCCGAACCGCGACGACGAATCTGCCGACCGTTCACGTTGACGGCAACGCACGCCCGCATTATTCATGAACCTTCTGCTGCGACCGCCGATCCATCCGCTGG
>CAZFUH010000602.1:0-1576 GCA_964522235.1 uncultured Rhodanobacteraceae bacterium | reverse complement strand
GCCGGCCGCGGCATGATGGCCGCGTGACGCCGAGCGATCTTCAAGCCCGCCTGACCGGCTACTACGAACTCAGCCTGCCGCTGGACGTGACTGCCGTGCTGACCAGCGACCGCGGATGGCGCGACCGTCTGCTGCCGGAGGATGCTCGCCGGCCGTGCGAGCAACTGTTGTTGCGGCAGCACGAAGATGGTCTGGATCTGGCCTTGTACCTGGATGCGCAGGTGCTGAGCCGGTTGCGTCGCGACGACCCGCGCCTGCATTTGCACGACGGCAACCTGCCGGCCCTGGTCGCGGCCCTGGAGGGCGTCAGTCACTTCGTCTGCCTGGCCTGGCACGCCCAGCATGACCGCGCGATCAGCGCGTTGGAACTGGAGCTGCAGGGCGAGATCGACAAGTTTCTCGGCTGCGTCGAACTGGCCGGCCCCGAACATGGAGGGCAGGTGCTGGCGCGGCTGTTCGACCACACGCGCTTCGATCCGGAACTCGATGCCGAGGAGCGTGGCCGCTATGCCACTGCGCACCGACTCGCCGCTCGCTACTGCCAGGATCTGCTGCGCCGGCACGAAGGCCGGCTGGGCGCGGCGCGGGCACAACGCGAGCTATGTCGCTTCTATCGCCTCGACCGAAGTGGCAAGATCGCCGCGATCGGCTGATCTCGACATCCCTGCATCGACAACGGAGGTCCAATGCGCCTGCTGTTCGTACTGCTCCAGCTTTGCCTGCCGACGATGACGCTGGCCGAGGTCACGCTGCCCGAGCCGAGACCGGGACTGTTCGTCGGCACGACTCCGCAAGCCCTGACCATTCGCGGCCTGGGTACCGTGATCGACCTGCGCAGCAGCGACGAAATCGGCCCCGACAACCCGGTTGCGATCGAGGCTCGAGCGCTGAATCTCGACTATGTGTCACTGCCGGTCGCCGGTGCTGAAGACCTGACTCCGGCGCGGGTGGAACACCTGCGCTCGGCCTTGGACAGCAGCCGCGGCCAGGTATTGCTGTACTGCACGAACGGCGACCGCGCCGGAGCCCTGCTGGCGCTGATGGCGCACCAGGAGGAAGGCTTGAGCCGGCGCGCCGCACTCAGCCTGGGCCGGCGTGCCGGCTTGCGGGCTCTGGAGGCCGAGGTCGAGCGGCGGATGCGGGCACTGCGCTGACCCACAGCCAGAAACAGCAGCCGGCGGAAACCCCGGTCAACGGCCGCCGAGACAGGCTTCGATCTCGGCCGGATCCGTCGGCAAGGCGGCGCTGAGGATTTCCGGGTCGGCTTGCGTGATCACGACATCGTCCTCGATCCGGATGCCGATGCCGCGCCAGCGGCCGGCAACCGGAGCATCGGCCGGGATGTACAGGCCGGGTTCGATCGTACAGACCATGCCCGCTTCCAGTTCGCGCCATTGTCCATCGATGCGGTAGTCACCGACGTCGTGCACGTCCAGACCGAGCCAGTGCCCGGTCTTGTGCATGAAATAGGGCCGATAGCGTTCCTCCTCGACCGCTTTCGCCGCCGGGCCCTCGACCAGACCCAGGGCGACCAGTCCCTCGGCCAGTACACGCAGGGCGGCGTCGTGCATCGCCG
>CAZFUH010000601.1:0-1581 GCA_964522235.1 uncultured Rhodanobacteraceae bacterium | reverse complement strand
CTGAGTCCGGCAGCAGTGACAGCGAGCGCGAACGCGAGGCACCGGAAAGCGAAGACCGCAGCGAGGCCGACTACGATGGCGAGCTGGACTACAGTCCGGAAAGCGCCGACAGCGAATGGCCCACTTCCGGAAGCAGTGGCAGCAGCAGCGGCACTGGCGACAGCGACCCGGTCGATTGGGCCGCGGCACCCGCGGATGACCTGTGCCAGCATTTGCTCTGGCAGCTTCAGCTCAGTCCCATCAGTGCCAGCGACCAGGCGATTGCGGTCGCCGTGATCGAGGCGCTGGATGTCGATGGCTATCTGCGGACCGAGATCGACGAAATCGCCGCGACCCTGGCGCCGGAAATTATCGTCGGCAACGACGAGATCGAGGCCGTTCGCCATCGCGTCCAACGTTTCGACCCACCCGGCGTCGCCAGCCGCGACCTGCGCGAATGCCTGCTCGTGCAACTGGACCTGCTGGATGCGCAAACGCCGGCCCTGGCCGAGGCCAGGTGCCTGGTCGCCGAACACATCGAGCGCCTGCCGCGCGCCGATCGCGGTCTGCTCGCGCGCCAGCTCGACTGCGACGAGCCCACGATCGAGCGCGCCCTGACCCTGATCCGCAGTCTCGACCCCAAGCCGGGCGCGCGCTTCGACGACAGCCCGCCCGAGTACATCCAGCCCGACGTCTATGCCGTCCGCGATGGCGACAGCTGGCGCGTCGTGCTCGCCGGTGATCAGGGCCATCAGCTGCGCATCAATCGAGACTATGTCCGCATGGCCGCAAGCGCGGGTCGCGAGGCACGCAGCTATCTGCGCGGCTGCCTGCAGGAGGCACGCTGGCTACTGCGCGCCCTGCAACAGCGCCAGGACACCTTGTTCCGGGTCGCCAACGCGATCGTCGACGCCCAGTGCGACTTCCTGGACCAGGGGCCCCAGGCGATGCGTCCGCTGATGCTCAAGGACATCGCAGCCAAGCTCGGACTGCATGAATCAACCATCTCGCGAACGGTGGCGCGGAAATACCTGCACACGCCGCGCGGCGTCTACGAGCTGCGCCATTTCTTCTCGACCGGCTACAGCGGCGGCGACGATGGCGATGCCGCGGCCACCGCGGTGCGCGCCGTGATCGCCGAGCTGATCGGTGCCGAGAACCCGGCCAAACCACTGTCGGACCAGGCGATCGCGGTCAACCTGAAGCAGCGCGGCTTGAACGTCGCCCGACGCACGGTCGCCAAGTACCGGGAGCAGCTGCGCATCGCGCCTTCGCACGAGCGCCGTCGAGCCTGAATTGGCGCAGGACGAGATCCAACCGTTCGAGCCAAACTGGTGGCAAGCGGCGAATGCCGCAGCTGGCAGCTGAGGAGGCCGCCATCGCGATCTCGCGTTCGCCGCAATGGCTCGCGCCCCTGATCGCGCTTTGATGCGCAGCGCGGCGCAGCTCTGGCCGGGCGGCCCTATGAAAGACAACCCAGAAAATGACTCGGCCCCGACAACGTCGGAGCCGAGCAAGAGCAACCTGGTGCCGTTGAGAGGAGTCGAACCTCCGACCTACTGATTACGAATCAGTTGCTCTACCAACTGAGCTACAACGGCG
>CAZFUH010000600.1:0-1584 GCA_964522235.1 uncultured Rhodanobacteraceae bacterium | reverse complement strand
AGATCGGCCTCGCAGCCGGTGCATTGCGCCGTAAGCGGTAGCTCAGCGGCGTTCTTCCCCTGCGCACACGCGTCCGGACAATGTCGATCCTGATCTCAACAGGAGTCGAGCATGGCAACAGGACGCAAACCTCGATTGAGCGCTGCTCGATGGCGAGAGCTGATCGATCGGCAAGCCGACAGCGGTTTGTCGGTGTCCGGCTTCTGTGCTCAGGCACAGCTGAGTGTGGCGAGCTTCTACCAATGGCGCTCGCGCCTGCGGGCGGAGGCGCAGTCCGACCGGCCAACGGCAGCGGCGGCGTTGCCGGATCCGGCACCGAGCGGCTTCGTCGATCTGGGCGTGCTGGCCGGGCCAGCCGGCGACCGGTTTCAAGTGCGCCTGGATCTGGGTGGCGGCATCACGCTGACGCTGGCGCGCGGCTGATGTTCTTTCCCGAGGGCCAAGTGTCGGTGCATCTGTACGGGGAACCGACCGACATGCGCAAGTCGTACGATGGCCTGTACGGGCTGGTGAAGCGGCAGGGACTGCACGATCCGGTGCGCGGCGGATTGTTCGTGTTCGTGAACCGGCGCGGTACGCAGATGAAGGTGCTGTACTTTGATCGCAGCGGCTGGTGCGTGTGGGCCAAGCGGCTGGAACAAGGGTGTTTCGTTCGCGACTGGTCGAAGGTGCGCGCCCGGACGATGGACTGGACCGGGCTGAAGCTGATGCTGGAAGGGATCGAACCCAAGCGGGTATCGAAGCGATTTGCGCTGCCGACGATGACCAATGCCACAGGCGTGTCGGCGATGGCGATGTAAGACTGCGCGCGATGTCCAAGCCGATGGCCAGCGCCGATGTGCACACGCTCAGTTCTGCCGAACTGGTGGCGCAGTTGCAGCAGATGGCGCTGCGGGTCGAGCAGCTGCAACAGCAGCTGGACTGGTACCGGCGGCAACTGTTTGGGCGCACGAGCGAGCGCGTGGTGGTCGAGCATCCGCAGCAGCTGCTGTTGGGTGCGGTGTTGCCGCCGGTGGATGCACCGGCGCCGCCGGCACGCCGGCCGGTGGCTGCGCACACCCGTCCGGTGTCCCGTCGCGATGCCGGCGCCGACACGGTGCCGTTTTTCGACGAATCGAAGGTGCCGATCATCCAGATCGACCTGTCGAGCCCGCAGATCGACGGACTGACGCCGGAGCAGTACGAGGTGATCGGCGAGAAGATCACCTATCGGCTGGCGCAGCAGCCAGGCAGCTACGCGGTGCTCAAGTACGTGCGGCCGGTGATCAAGCGCCGCGACACGCAGGCGATGGTCGGCGTACCGGCACCGGTCGGCGTGATCGAGGGTTCGCGTGCCGATGTCAGCTTCATCGCCGGCCTGCTGATCGACAAGTTCGTCTACCACGCGCCGCTGTACCGCCAGCACCAAAAACTCAGCGATGCCGGCATCACGGTCAGCCGGCCGTGGTTGACGCAGCTGGCGCGCAAATCGATCGGCCTGCTGACCCCGATCGACGCGGCGCAACGGGACTCCATTCGCAGCAGCCGGGTGATCGCGATGGATGAGACCGGCATCAAGGCCGGCCGCGACGGGCCGGGCAAGAT
>CAZFUH010000599.1:0-1584 GCA_964522235.1 uncultured Rhodanobacteraceae bacterium | reverse complement strand
TGCCACCCCGGTCCGACGATATCGCCCCGGCACAGGCTGCCAGGCCCAACTTGGGTTCGGCCGGTCAAGCAGGCGAGTCACTTCGGTTCCGATCAGTCCATCCAGCGCGATGTCGATAAAACGACTCTCTCGTCCAATCGAAACCTCCCGCCGACGCCGACAGAGCCTGCGTCAGCGGGAGGTTGCCGTCCTATCGGCAGACTTCGACCTCGTTCAATCGAACGTACTGCGGTTGGTTGCTCGGCCCGCGCAGACCATTGACGCGCAATGCGCTGGTCGTGACAGCCGGGAATGTGTGGATTCGATGCAAGGCCGTGTTGCCGCGCACCGAGACGATGTTCTGCCAGGAACTGCCCGTCCATCGCTGGATGTCATAGTCGGCGATCGGGTAGCCGACGCTGGTGTAGACCTCAACGCGACCTGCGGTGATCGCTGCCGGCCACGATAGCTGCCACCACTGCGGCATTGTCGTGCTGTTGTTCGTCCAGCTCGTGAATCCGCCCAGGGCGGTGCTGCGATCGCCATCGTTGGCGCGCGCTGGACTGTAGCAGTGCAGTCCTGAGCTCGCGCAGTAGGTGCTGGACGCCGAGGCGGTCGCGTTGCGTGCAAGATTGCACGTGAATGACCGACCTCGCTCGTCCATCACGGCGTTTCGGGCCGCGTCCGCCACTTGGCTTGGATGGTTCATTCCGCCGGTATGGCACTGGCTGTTGGTGATCCCCAGGTTGTTGCCGCCGCTGAGGAAACCCTGATCGATCGACACCACGCCGTCATCGTGCCCTGGAATCACGAACGAAGCGGCATTGCAGCGCCAGCGCCAGAACTGCAGCGATTGCCAGAAGTTTCCGGGCAGCGCGTGCCGGGTCCGATGGTAGAACACGTTGTTGCGGACACTGTTCGGAATCGAGGTCAGCCACAGCGCACTGCCAAGGGTAGTCATGTTGAACTGCTGACCGCAGAAACCGAAGATCTCCGCGATCAGGAAGCTCAACGGGTTGGTGCCGACATACAGGTCCATCAGGGTGCTGCCGCGAAACGGGGTGCCCATGGTCTGAATTCGACGCGGTGCGGTCGAATTGTCCAGGCGACTGGAATAGAACGCGCGTAGATGCGTTGCCGCCGCTCCGCCCTGGCTGTGGGCCACGATCGCATACTGGTCGGCGAACTGGGCGTCGCCCTGGTTGCGGATCAGCTGCGCGAACGTGTCGTGCGAACGGCTCTGATTCGGGTCGTTGAACACGGCTGTCGGGCCGCGCGTGAACTGCCACTGCGGCCAGATCGGGTTGGAACACCAGCCATGAACCAGCAGCAGCGGCGTACCAATCGGGCCACCGGTGATCACCGATTGGCCTGGCTCCGCTGGCGTCACCAGGGTGGAAGGAATGGTGATGTCGCCATGACCGAAATACAGCGTTTCGTCCAGTTCCGGCTGCGAATCATCGTTGAGCCGAAGCGCCGCAGGATCGATCTCCAAGGTCAGTTCCGCCCGCTGATCGAGCGGCGTGAAGGTGTCCGGATCCTGAATCCGCAGATTGCGCACACGCAGGCTGCGATCATCAACTCCGTGAATCGCCAGCCATCGCG
>CAZFUH010000598.1:0-1613 GCA_964522235.1 uncultured Rhodanobacteraceae bacterium | reverse complement strand
CCGGTCTCGGACACCGGATCGAAACGGTTCATTGCGGCGACGACGACCGGCCCGGACTGCTGTACTACGACGTCACCATCGGACCGGAATTGGAATTGGTCGCGCTGGATGAACTCACCAAGATCGATCCGTCGGCGGTGGCCGACCGGATCGGGCTGCCTGCCTGCTGCGCGGCGGCGGCTGCAATGCCCGAGCGACTGGTTTGGAACGAACCGCTCTGGCCGGCGGCGCTGGCGACGCCGGATGCGCAGATTTCCGCCGACGTGGTTTCGCTGGCCGGCCCCCCGGAGCTGAATCCCCTGCTCTGGCGCCTGGGCCTGCGCGTCAACGCTCACCTGCCCTGTCAGCTGGCCTGCACGGCAAGCCGACAGCAAGCGCGTGCGATCATCGACGCAGGGTTGGCAGGACCGCAGGCCGCGGCGATCCGGCAGCTTCTCGAGGTGCTGTCCTGGCCCTGCGAATGGTCGGTCCTGCACGGCATCGCCGAGCTGAAGACGCCGGTTGCGCGCTACGCCACGGTCGCTGATGCCACCGCCGGCAGGCATGCGGTGCGCTGGCTCGGCACCGGCTACCCGGACGAAGGCGCGACCGGGCTGAACTTCCCCTATCGTTCAGCGCGCTGCACGCCCCTGACGCGGAGCCGTTCGTTTCAGCGCGCGCTCGCAGAACCGATCGCTGGCGCGCCCGATCCGGCCACGCTTCGTCTCGCCGACCCGGCGTTGCCGGTGCCGCGCCGCTACACCGACTCGGCAATCGACTGGACGCGTCTGGCCGAGCCGCAGGACGATGGCTACGACACCGAGACCGCGCTGAAACTGTCGACGCGCGAACCGCGGCAACCGGCCGGGACACCGGCGATCTGCGACGGTCGCGTTGCCGTGCGGGCATCCGCGCCCGAGTTTCTCGGCCGCATGGGCTGGACCCAGGGCCCACTGGCGCATCCCCATATCGACCAGGCGGCGGCCTGGCTGGACGCCTGGCCGACGGTACGCGAGCAGTTCTGTCAACTGGTCGAAGTGCTGCATCCGGTCAATGATCCGAAGGTACCGGAAACACAGTGGGGTCAGGCCCTGGGTTCCCAAAGCCACAACGTCTTCACCGAGCGCGGTCACATCTACGCAACGGTCTTTGATCCGCTCGGACTGGCTCAGGCCATGGTCCACGAGATGGCGCACACAAAACTGTACGACCTCGGCCTGCCGATCGAGAGCGCCCATCACCTGATCCTGAACCCGCTCGACCAGACCTTCGCCAGTCCGGTGCGGACCGACCGCGGGCGACCGATGTCGGCGGTGTTCCACGGCGTCTATGCCTTCATCCACGTCCTGGAACTGGACCTGCGCCTTTGGCGGCGGATTGACGATGGGCCGCTGCGCGAGCGTCTCAAGACCCTGATGGCGCGTAACGTGACGCGCATGGAACAGGGCCTGGCGATTCTCCGCGAGCACGGTCGCTACGATGCCCGCGGCGAGCGCTTTGTTGGCGCCTTCCAGGTCTGGGCGCAGCGGGTCGTCAAAGCAGGCAAGGCAGTGCTCGAGCCCGGCTGATCGCACCGACCACCCATCGCACCGCGAGGCTTCTTGTAGAGTCGAGCTTGCTCGACGCCGGGGTCG
>CAZFUH010000597.1:1177-1617 GCA_964522235.1 uncultured Rhodanobacteraceae bacterium | reverse complement strand
TCTACAGCGTCTGTCGCTTGAAACGGACAGGCTGTACAGCGTGCCGCGCACAAACTCTAGGAGAGACGTCCTATCGTGTTCAACAGGTGCCCGCAACCATTCCAGCGACAGTGATTGTTGGTAGCCCCGAGCATTGCGCATCACCTTCCCCAACAGTTGCATGATGCCTCAGGACACTGGCAGTGGGTGACGGCCATGGCCGAGATTGTCGAAGGAAGCATCGCGGGATCAGAGTCTTGGTTGCGCGGCGAATGGCCCCTCAGATCTTGGGAACGACCGACCACTTTGGGGCGAAAGCGGCCTATGACTCTAGCGTTCTCCTTCTCCAGGTTGCCCACATCCAAAGCTACCGCCAAGCAGTTGTTCGAGGGAATCGGAAAATTCTGATTCGACACAATTGTTTGCATTTCGGGTCGAATGGCGAACTGGTCATTGCGTAT
>CAZFUH010000597.1:0-1167 GCA_964522235.1 uncultured Rhodanobacteraceae bacterium | reverse complement strand
CCGCTCGATTGCGAGGTCGCAGCGCAGGATGGCGCTTGTGAGATGCCCTTCAATCATCGCGGCGACGAACCTCGGTGGCGACGCCGGCGCGGTCGAAGGCGATGGCGATGTCGGCGGCCTGCTCGGCGGTGCGTACGTGCGCCGATCGGTTCAGCAGGGCCGCGCGCGGGTTGTTGAGTTCGATCTGGGGGGCGCCGAGGCTTTGCAGAATCTGGATCGCCTGGCGGTCTTCGACCTCGTCGACGGTGGTCAGCAGCTGCTGGCGCTGCTCGGCGGTGCCGTCGAGCCAGTTTGAGAAGTAGACGGGCCGGACTTCGACGCTGCTTCCCGGCTGGTCGACGGGCTGCGCTGCGGCGACCGGATCGGGCGCGCTGGCGACATTGACGCCGAGCTGGTTGGCACCGAGGGCGACGCTGAAGATCAGCAGCGAGTTCAGGATGTAGAGCACGCCGCGTTGCCATAGCGCGGTCTTGACCGCGGCGAACACGAGGGCGCCGAACAGGCCGCTGATGACCAGGGCGGTGTACGGCGGCGAGGTGCCGAACTGGGTGACCAGGGCATTGGTGATGAACATGGTCATGGAGCCGGCGAGGCCGGGCGTGAGCATGGACTTGGGGTTCAGAAACTCGTCGACGGTGGAGTTGGACATGGGATGCTCGCTGATGTCGATGTGCGGTGCGGCCGGCCGGGATTTCCGCCGCTGTTCGGCGGGCTGCGTGGCCCGATCGGCGCCGCGGGCAAGGCCGGGTTGCGTCCATACCGACGGCGGCCGCTCGGGAGCACCGTCGTGGTGGCCCTTTTTGGCGACGGTGTTGCCGGCGTTCGGCGCCCTTGCAGGAAATAAGGAGTCGCCAGCAGGCCGATTGTCTCAGCCGTCAGCGGGGCGATCTGTCGACTCGATCACGAACTTCGGGCACGCGGAGTTCGGCGTGCCAGGTCGGTCGGCTTGTGTCGGAGCGCGCTGCTTCGAATCGGGTGCAATCCGCTCAGTGCGATGGCGCCGGCCGGGGTTCAAGTGCGAGCGCTCGATATGCGCAGCTCAGCACCGCGACCAGGTACGGCGTTGGAAGGTAGCCGGCCACTCCGGCCAGCAGTCGCACAGGCGGGTGGTCCGGGGGAAACGACATCAGGGCCACTGCGAGAAACAGCACGCCCCAGAATACCCAG
>CAZFUH010000596.1:0-1625 GCA_964522235.1 uncultured Rhodanobacteraceae bacterium | reverse complement strand
ACGGCGTCTTCAAGAGCACCGACGGCGGCGCAAACTGGCTGCACAGCAGCACCGGTCTGCCGCGCTTGCAGGAGGGCAATCCCGACAGTCCGCATCGCAGTGTGCTGGCCTTGGCGCTGGCACCCAGTCAACCAAACACACTGTATGTCGCAGTTCATCGCGACCTGTTTGACTCGCGCGTGTACAAGTCGATCGATGCCGGCGCCACCTGGTTCGAGGCCACGGCGGGGATCGCGCCCGATGCCGATATCCGCGCCTTGCTGGTGGATCCGGATGATGCCGACGTCGTCTTTGCCGGCTCAGTCGGCAGTGAGGTCAATCCAGGCGGTGTCTACCGCAGCACCGACGGTGGTGTCAGCTGGACGTCCTACAGCATTGGTCTTCCTTCCAGCGCCGCGCTGGCGCTGTCGCTTGACAAGTCTGCGGCCGTGCCTCGACTGTACGCGGGTACCCGAAACGGCGTGTTCGAGATCGATCAGGTGCCGGACGAGGACTCCGATGGCGTCCCGAACCACATCGAAGCCGCTGCCCCGAACGGCGGCGACGGCAATGGCGACGGGATTCCCGACACCGTGCAGGAGCAGGTCGCTTCCCTGCGCGGAGGAGGAGATCGGAATCGCGGCGGCGATGCCTATGTCACCGTCGAACTGGTCCCGGTGGTCGGCACCTGCTCGCGGCTGGAAAACACCCACGCACTTTCCGCCGACCAGTTTCCATCCGATCCACTGCACGAGTACGTTTTCGGCTTGACGCGCATGGATATCGGTGATTGCCAGCAGGCACAATTGAAATTCACCTACCATGGCGACACTTCAGGAACGGACTGGGGTTTCCGCATCTTTGCACCGGTGGCCCCTGATCAACCCTACACCTATGCTTGGCGCAGTTTTCCCGCCAGCCGCGATGGCAACGTCTGGACTGTCACCGTAGTCGACAACGCGCTCGGTGATTTGCGTGCTGCTGACGACGCGATCCTGTTCCAGGGCGGCATTGCCCGCAGCGGGCAGATCTTCGCGAACGGCTTCGAATGAGAGGCGCGCCAGGGCAGGTTGGCGCATGACGCGTCGGGTTGGACAGTCCATCGTCGGCTTACCCCGCCACGGGATCACCTCCACCGTCAAGCACCGAGGCAAGTGCCAGGTTTCGCCTGTGAGCGCTCGCATTGGCGAATTAGTTGCCGCGCCGTTTCGTCGAAGCCGGGTTTGAATCACGCCATTCACGAGCCGAAGTATTGGCTCAGGTTCTCATAGTTCGGTATTGGCTCCAGGCCCACGCTGTGATGCTCAGGGGCGGCCGATTCTTGTCGGGCTACACATAGTCGTGACCTCAGGTGTGCAGCCAAGGTGGCGGCGGGGCACGGCGCCCGGATCGATTCGCCAAGATGTTTCGAGAACGCGCGCAATCAACGCGCTTCCACGACGAAAGTCACCCAATCCATCCTCTCGCTACAGCACGGACAGGACTGCGGGTTGACCTCGTAGATGCGTGCAAGACAATGGCACGAAGGTACGACCTTCAAGTTGGCAAGCATGAATGAGCAACGCCAGCTCATGGCGTTGTACTCGGGACGCATCGAAAATAGTCGACAGTCCAACTACAGGTGGAACTATTTGATCAGTCCTGCC
>CAZFUH010000595.1:0-1627 GCA_964522235.1 uncultured Rhodanobacteraceae bacterium | reverse complement strand
GGGGATCCAGACCATGCCCTGCCTGGCTGTTTGCCGAGTGCTGCCGCTAGCAGCCTGTTGATTTTCGGCCACGCCGGCACTTGCTTTCCGGGCCTGGAATTGCGATACCGGTGCTGACTTTGGTCTTGCAGCAGGTGGGCGATGCGCGGCGCCGATATCACACAGGAACGTCTGTTCACGACATCCAAGTTGGCGGACTTCGTTCCTGAGGATCATCCCCTCCGGGCGATCCGTGACCTTACCGACCAGGCCCTTCGGCGCATGAGTGGCCTGTTCTCGGGGATGTACGCCGATTCGGGACGGCACTCGATCGCGCCGGAGAAGCTGCTTCGAGCCCAGCTGCTGCAGCTGTTCTATTCGGTGCGCAGCGAGCGGATGCTGATGGAACAGCTGCGCTACAACCTGCTGTTCCGCTGGTTTGTCGGCATTGCCATCGACGATCCGGTCTGGGACCACTCGGTGTTCTCGAAGAACCGGGATCGCCTGAACGACGAGTCGGTCGCCGCCGAATTTCTTGGGGAAGTCGTGCGACTGGCCGAGCGTCAGGGCCTGATGTCGGACGAGCACTTCTCGGTCGACGGCACGCTGCTGCAGGCCTGGGCATCGCAAAAGAGCTTCCGGCCCAAGAACGGCCCGCCGGACGCCGGCGGCGGCCCGCGCAATGCGCCACCTGATTTCAAGGGCCAAAAGCGCAAGAACGACACCCACGCCTCGACCAGCGACCCGGACTCACGGCTGTTCTGCAAGGGCAACTCAGGTGCACAGCTCAGCTACCAAGGCCATGTCCTCATGGAGCACCGCAGCGGCCTGGTTCGGGCCGCTTGCGTCAGCCCAGCCAATGGCTACGGCGAACGCGAGTCGGCTCTGAAGCTTCTGGGTCAACTGCCTGGGCGACGACGACGGACGCTGGCGGCGGACAAGGCCTACGACACGGCCGATTTCGTTGCCAGCTGCCGGGCCGCAGGCGTCACGGCGCATGTGGCCCAGAACACCAACGGACGCCGCAGCGCGATCGACGGCCGCACCACGCGTCACGCCGGCTACGTGACCAGCCTGAAGATCCGCGCCTGGATCGAAACCCACTTCGGCTGGGTCAAGGGCAGCGCCGGCCTGCGGCAGGTCAAGCAGCGCGGCCTGACGCGCGTCGATGCCTTGTTCCAGTTCGCCATGGCCGCGAGCAACCTGGTGCGGCTGCCGAAGCTGATGGCGGCAGGAGCAGCGGCATGAAGGCCTTGACGGGGAAGGTGCGCCTGAAAACAGCCGAATGGGCCAGAAAGGGGCCTTTCCGGCCCGTCGAATGCACCCGAAACGCGCAAAAGCAGGTGCTCGCGACCCGAAGGCCGCTCGCACTCATGCGAATTTCAACAAGCTGCTAGTGCAGCGCCGCGGCGTCCAGCCGGCGCTGCTCAAGCATCCGCTGCAGGGCCGCCGGCAGGCCGTCGACGATGTCCTGGCGCTCGTCCAGGTCCGGCGGCGCCTCGCCCTCCAGGCCCAGTTCGGCCATCTGCTCCGGATCGACCAGGCTGAGGTCGAAGATCGCCCCGAACTCCTCGGCCAGCGCCTCGTGGCGGTCGCACCAGGTGCCCCACGCCGGCGCATCCAGCTCGACCGCGCGCATGAAGCCGAA
>CAZFUH010000594.1:0-1636 GCA_964522235.1 uncultured Rhodanobacteraceae bacterium | reverse complement strand
AAGCTCGACGTCACAGGGGCCGGACGGCTTTGTCGCCCAGGGTCCTGGCCATCCCGAGCCCCAGCCACTAGCCGCAGCCGCCCGGAGTCCGCACAATCCGTGCATCGGCCAAGGGGAGCAGAGGATGCCAGGAATCGAATTCGGACCGGACAGCGCGCTGGCGCCGTGGTGGCCGCTGATCGCGGCCGTCCTCGGCGCCATCGTCGGCAGCTTTCTCAATGTCGTGATCCTGCGCTTGCCCAAGCGCCTGGAATGGTCATGGCGCCGACAGGCGCGCGAGTTTCTTGGTCTGGCGCCAGTCGGCGGCGAAAGCGAGCCACCGGGCCTGGTGCTGGCGCGGTCGCACTGTCCATCCTGCGGCTACACGATTCGCGCCTGGCAGAACATTCCGATCCTGAGCTGGCTGCTGCTGCGCGGTCGCTGCGCCAATTGCCAGGCGTCGATCTCCTGGCAGTACCCGCTGGTCGAGGCACTGACCGCGCTGGCATCGCTGGCGGTGGCGCTGAAGTTCGGCTTCACGTTCGAGGCACTGGCGGCGCTCGGATTCACCTGGACCCTGGTCGCGCTGGCCGGGATCGATTTTCGCACCCAGCTGCTGCCGGATCAGATCACCCTGTGCCTGATGTGGGCGGGCCTGCTGCTGGCCCTGGTGCCGCTGTGGCAGTCGCCGGAGCAGGCGCTGCTTGGCGCCGCGCTCGGCTACCTGAGCCTGTGGAGCGTGTTCTGGATGTTCAAGCTGCTGACCGGCAAGGATGGGCTGGGCTACGGTGACTTCAAGCTGCTCGCCGCGCTCGGTGCCTGGCTCGGTCCGCTGGCGATACTGCCGATCGTACTGATCGCCAGTATCGCCGGTGCGGTCATCGGTGGTATCTGGTTGGCCTGGCGTCACCGCGGTGAGTCTAAACCGTTCGCGTTCGGGCCGTATCTGGCGATCGCCGGCTGGATCCAGTTGATGGCCGGCGAATGGTTGCTGGATCGCTACTATGGCTGGATGGGCCTGTAATGACCCCGAGCCCGGCCGAGCAGAAGCTGACCTCGCCGGATCCCGGGCGACCACTGGTGGTGGCGGTGACCGGCGGCATTGCCAGCGGCAAGTCTGCGTTGACGTCGCGGTTCGCCGAGCTCGGCGTACCGGTGTCCGATGCCGATATCGCCGCGCGCGCCGTGGTCGAGCCGGGCACATCCGGCCTGGCCGAGATCGTCGAAGCGTTCGGCGACACTGTGCTCGATGCTGACGGCGGCCTGGATCGACGGCGATTGCGCGAGCGGGTGTTTGCCGATTCGGCCGGGCGCAGACGCCTGGAGGCGATCGTGCATCCGCGCGTGCGCGCATGGTTGGCCGAAGCGGTGCTGGCCTGGCGTGGTGACTATGGCCTGCTCGCGATCCCCCTGCTGGCCGAGAACGCAAAGGCCTATCGATGGGTCGATCGCGTACTGGTGGTCGATGTGCCGCGTTCGCTGCAGCTGGGACGACTGATGCATCGTGACGATATAGGTCAGGCATTGGCCGAGTCGATCCTGACCGCACAGGCGACACGCGAACGGCGTCTGGCGATTGCCGACGATGTTCACGATGCGACCGGCCCCCTGGAATCGCTGCCGGGTCGTGTCGCCCGGTTGCATCGACACTATCTCA
>CAZFUH010000593.1:0-1639 GCA_964522235.1 uncultured Rhodanobacteraceae bacterium | reverse complement strand
CCGACCCGAGCCGGCCCAGAAACTCACGCACGACCTCGACAAAGTGATTCGAGGCCGGCTCTCTTCCAAGCAGTAGGTGGCCGTCGCTGTCCAGACAAACAAATTCGGCATTGGGAATGCTGGCAGCGAGGCCGCGACCCACGCTGACGGGGATGCGGCGATCGCCCAGTGCATGGATCACCAGCGTCGGCACCCTGATCTGAACGAGCTTGTCGCGCACGTCGATGTCGCCGAAGGCCGACAGGAAGCGCGACGCGTTCTCCGGTGACGTGGTCAGGCGCTGGAACTCGTCGAACCAGGCCATTTCCTCAGCCGTTACTCGAATCCATCCTCGAAGATCTCGTCAACAATGACGAACTCGTAGGCGCCGATGTCGATCACCGGTGGCCCGCCGACGCCAGTGTCCGGCACATCCGGGGCATCGAACAACCGGCGCTGTCGATCGGCATCGAATTCGAGATCGGCGGCAATGACCAACTCATCGCCCGTACCCTCGACCTCGGCCAGGTTGTTGCCGGCATCAATGCCGGGGCTGGTTGCCAGCAGACGGACATTGCCGAGGTCGTTGTCTTCGATCGTGACCCAAGTACCGTCTCCCGGAGTAGGCGTTTGCACGAACCCAGGCTCCATATCCAGATTGCCTGGTCCTGGAAAGCCGCCCTCGATGATTGAGTACTCGACAGCGACCAGGGCATTGGAGTCCGGCTCGATCTCGACCTGTGGCGGGCTGCCGCTCGCCTGAGAACGATTCAGGTTTCCGTGCAGCACGGTGTTCTGTGCCAGCAGCGTGGCAGATCCCCCCACCGACACACCGCTTCCGATCCCCGCGACCTCATTGTGGGCGATGGTTGAGTTGGTGATCGTGGCGGCCGTTGATCCGGTGATTGAAACTGCTCCACCTTTCCCTGCGGACCGGAGCGCATTGCCGACGAAGACGCTGTTTTCGACGGTCAGCGTCGAGCCTTGCTGGTTGTAGAGCGCACCGCCTTCCCGGCCTGCCTGGTTGCCAAGAAAGACCGAACGACGAATCGTCATCGGACCAGTTCCTTCCTTGAGGATCGCACCCCCTCGATTGTTCGCCTGGTTGTCTCTGAAGAGGGAATCGACGATCTCGGCGGTCGCTGTTGAGTTGGTGTACAAGCCCGGACCGCCACCACTGGCTCAGCAGGACTTCACCACCGGCGAATCCTCCGAAGATCGAGACGCCCGAGGTGATGTTGTCACCAGCGTTGTCGTGGGCGTTGAATTTCGAGATCGAGAGGAATCGGGGGCATGGCCGCCGAAAGCGGGGAGTGATCCGACATCAGGTTCGTGACAGCCGTTGAGATTCGCGGACGTGAGGGTTGCCCCGACCGGCGCAGACCAGATCCCGATGGCCGAGCGGCAGGCTACCGAGCCTGCCAACCTGCCACAATCGAGCGTGAGCGCTTGAAGTCGCCGCGTCCTGGATTGCGTGGCGGTTCACGCCCAGGTGTGCAGGGTAAGACCCCCAGCAGCGCAGCCTGGCTTACTGAAAGCCGTTGGCGAACAGCAGATCATCATTCCTGACGCCCGTTTCGCTCACCCAGGTTTTCACGCCGGTCGCCAAGTCCCATCCCGTCATCACGTACAGGTACATGCTGGCTGCGGGAATGGAGCC
>CAZFUH010000592.1:0-1645 GCA_964522235.1 uncultured Rhodanobacteraceae bacterium | reverse complement strand
CATCACGAACGCGAACGGCAGGATCCAGAACGACCAGTTGTTCATTCGCGGCAGCGCCATGTCCGGCGCACCGACCATCAGCGGGATCATCCAGTTGCCCAGACCGACGAAGGCCGGCATGACTGCGCCGAAGATCATGACCAGGGCGTGGATCGTGGTCATCTGGTTGAAGAAATGGGGCTCGACGATCTGCATGCCGGGCATGAACAGTTCGGCGCGGATGATCAGGGCCATCGCCCCGCCGACCATGAACATGATCAGCGAGAAGATCAGGTAGAGGGTACCGATATCCTTGTGATTGGTACCGAACAGCCAACGCTCGGCGAAGCCGGGCTTGTGCTCGTGGTGATCGTCGTGATGGGTGGCGTGCGTGGTGGCCATGCGGCGGACCTCGGGGCTGTTCTTGAAATTACTGCGAATCGGCAGAGGCGATCGTCTCGCCTCCGGCGTTGGCGGCGGCGACCGGCATCGTGGTGCCGATCTTCTCGGCCTTGGCGACGGCATCGCGCTCGCTCAACCAGGCATCAAACTGCTCGCGCGGCACCGCCTCGACGACGATCGGCATGAAGGCGTGATCCTTGCCGCAGAGCTCGGCGCATTGGCCGCGATAGGTGCCGGGTTCGAGGATCTCGGTCCACTGCTCGTTGATGAAGCCGGGGATCGCATCCTGCTTCCAGCCCAGGGCCGGCACCCACCAGGCGTGGATGACGTCGTTGGCGGTGATCACGAAGCGGACCTTGGTATTGGTCGGCAACACCAGCGGATTGTCGACGTTGAGCAGGTAGGTATTCTCTCCTTCGACCGCGACCTCGGCCGGGTTCAGCCCGGAACCCAGCATGCGCGTGCGGTCGGAATCACGATCCAGGCGCGATATGAAGTTGACGTCGGTGCCGACGTATTCGTAGCGCCAGAGCCACTGATAGCCGGTGATCTTCACCGTCATCTCGGCGTCCGCGGTGTCGTGCATCCAGATCAGGGTCTTGGTCGCCGGCCAGGCCATTCCGACCAGGATCAGCACCGGGATCACGGTCCAGGTGACCTCGGCGGTGGTGTTGTGACTCCACCGGGCCGCTACCGCGCCCTTGGACTTGCGGAACTTGACCATGGCATAGGCCATGGCGCCAAACACCAGCACACCGATTACGACGCAGATCCACAGGATCAGCATGTGCAGTTCATATACGCGCTGGCTGGTCTCGGTGACGCCGGGCGTCATGTTCAGCTGCCAGGGCCTGGGGTTGGCCAGGGCCTGGGCCGTGGTCATCGCCAGCAGGGCCAGCGTGGCCAGGATGCGTCGTGGGGTCATCACTTCACCTTCAATCCGCAAACATCGTCAATGGGTTCGCAACCTCGCCAGAGCCCGGCCCACACTCGCGGCCAGCGCCTCTCGCTCCTGCTCCGGCAAGAATCTGCCGATCTCAACCTCCCGCCCGTGTGCACGCAGCCGGAGACGTTTGTCCATTCCGAGGCAGACCCGGACCCAGCCGGCATGGAAGCTGGCCTGACCCGATTGCGCCCAGACCCGCAACTCGTCCGGGTCCAGCTTCAGCCACTCGCTCACCGACAACCGCCGCCAGACCAGGCGCAGGCAGATCGCCAGCGCGGTCAACTCGGCGACCGCGAACGCGGGCGCGTAGGCGTTGCC
>CAZFUH010000591.1:0-1650 GCA_964522235.1 uncultured Rhodanobacteraceae bacterium | reverse complement strand
GATGCGCGTCGGAACAGGCCATGGATGGCAACGCAGGAACTTGCGGCACGGGCTCAGGACAGCCGGGTTCGCAGGTGCAAAACGAGCAGCGGTACCTGATGGTCTCACTGCACCGCTGACTCGACTCGTATCAGGATGCGATTCGTGGGTAATCAGGACGGGGGATGGTGTTAGGATGCCGACCGGTCCGGCTTGGTGGGAATCAGCATGAGCTCGGCAGACATCACTTCGTTGTTGCAGGCATGGCACAGCGGTGACCAAGAGGCAGGAAACTCGCTGATCGCGAGCATCTATCCAGTCCTGCGCGA
Source organism: uncultured Rhodanobacteraceae bacterium (assembly GCA_964522235.1). Lineage (GTDB taxonomy): Bacteria > Pseudomonadota > Gammaproteobacteria > Xanthomonadales > UBA2363 > Pseudofulvimonas. The sequence goes on along the minus strand of CAZFUH010000591.1, from coordinate 1,342 downwards.
TATTGCCCGCAGCCAACTGCGCCGCACACCCGGCAGCGCCACCTTGCAAGCCACCGAACTCGCCCATGAGGCCTACGTCCGGTTGCAAAAACAACAGCCGAAGATCTGGCAGAACCGCAATCATTTCTTTTCGATGGCGGCGACCGTCATCCGTCATCTTCTCGTCGATCACCTGCGCCGACGGGCCAGCGGCAAGCACGGCGGCGATGTCCTGATCCTGGCCATCGAACCTGGGCTTGCCGCGGAAATCGCCCAGCCCGACGATGATGTCGACTGGCTGGCGCTGGACCAGGCACTGGTTCGTCTGGAGAAGCTGGATCCGATCAGCGCCCGAGTGGTCGAACTGCGCCTGTTCACCGGCTTGAACGTCGAAGAGGTCGCCCATGAACTGGCGATTTCCACGGCTACCGTGGGGCGGCATTGGCGCTTTGCACGTGCCTTTCTGACCGACCATCTGAACGGCTGACTCAATCCCGACATCGAAGGATGCGCAAGGTCGCAGGTGCGGGACGATGCCTCACCCTGGCGGACCGAGCCACGGGAGGGTGAGCCACACCTGACACCGCTGCCCGTTCCTGGCGGCGCTCAGCTGGGCGCTCAACCCCAACGGTCGCTTCGACTGGATCTTCCACTTTCGTGATCGATTTCGATCTCCCTTCTCGGTAGGGGTTAGTGAACCTGCCGACGATGGCGGACCCGGCAAGCCGGGACTCCCGCCGCCGGTGCCGGCACCGCTCGACCATGGAGGATGATCGAATGAACACGATGTGGACTCGTGCCGCCGCTGCGGTACGCGGGCGGCTGCGTGCGGCGACCGTGCTGGTATTCGGCGTGCTGCCGATGATGGCGGCATGGGCCCAGGAGAGCGGCACGTCCGGGGGCGAGCGGTTCGATCCACCGGCACCGACTGTATGCAGCGACATCGAGATTCCGCCGGCCGATCAGTTGCCGCCGGGTGGGCACTGGTGGAACCCCAAACGCTACGGCGTGGGTTGGCAGACCGTCTACCAGGACGAGGCCGGAGTGCGCAAGCTGGCGGTGTACTGGTATACCTACAATGCGCAAAGGCAACCGATCTGGTACTTCAGCAACTTCGAACCGATCTCGAACGGCACGTGGTCGGCGGTGCTGAAAAAGCGAACCTCTTCGGGAAGCGACCATGAGATCGGCCATATCTCGATGCGGACGATCCCGAACCACCCCGAGCGGATCGGCCTGCGCTGGCAGCGCAACGATGGCGGCATCTCGGACACCCAGGAAGAATGCGTGCTGGACATTCTGCGCACCGAAGCGATCGACGCGGTCGGGACGCATGACCGCAACGTCAACAGCACCTACGGTG
>CAZFUH010000590.1:0-1653 GCA_964522235.1 uncultured Rhodanobacteraceae bacterium | reverse complement strand
GAGGACACGGCGCCGAAGCGCGCGCCGGATGCGATGCTCCGGCCAGCGGGTGCCGCAGCGGGTCAGGCGGATGCGATGGCCGACGAAGGAATCGAGCAGCGAAGTCATTCGGCGCATGCGGCCTGATCAGATCAGCCTTTGACCGATGGCGGTGTTTTCCGTTGTCGGCGCGACCGCTACTCTAGGTGCCGATGGCAGCGCATGGCTGCGACGGCAGACTAGGTCAGGCGATGAACGAGCTGAGTGTCGACGAGCTTCTGGCCATGCAGCCCGAAGCGATCGAAGCGGTGCTGCCGGACCAGCACCCGGTCGCGTACTACCTGTACGCGCAGCGTCTGCTGCAGCAAGGGCAACGCGATCCGGCGGTGTTCTGGGCCTATGTCGGGCAACTGCGCTACCGCTTCATGCTGCACACGCTTGCCGGGGGTGAGCAGTCTGCGGCGACGGCCTACTTCGCTGCCTTGCAGGAAGGGGTCGGGCTGGCGATCAACCGGGCCATTGGCAGCGAACCGGATCGCTGGTGGCAGATCCTCGGGGAAGTTCTGGCATGGGACCAGGCTTCGCGCAACGGCCATACCTGCAGGCAGCAACATGCATCGGCCTGGGCGCAGACGCGTGCCGGACTGGAATTGTTTCGCGAGACCCTGAAACGGGACGCCGAAGCCATCGCGAGCCGCTTTCGCAGCGCCAGCACCGGCGTCCATCGCGTCGATCTGGCGACGATCGCGCCGCAGCCCTGGCGCAATGGCGGCGGTCTGACCCGTGAACTGCTGCAATGGCCACTCGGCAGCGCCGCCGATGCCTGGCAGTTGCGTGTGAGCGTGGCCGACATTGAGCGCAGCGGACCGTTCTCGGCCTTTCCGGACATCGAGCGCTGGTTTGCCGTGCTCGAAGGCGCAGGCGTCACGCTGGAGCTGCCCGATGTCACCCGCGTGCTCGGGCCGGATGACGAGCCGGTGTTTTTCCCCGGCGAATGTCAGCCGCAGTGCCGGCTGGTCGATGGCCGCACGCGCGACTTGAACCTGATGTTGCGGCGTGGCGCCGGCGTTGTTCGCATCCATCGAGCCGGCGGCGGCACGATGATCAACGGTCGCACGCGCTGGCGGGCCGTGTATGCGCTCGCCGACGGCCGGCTCGAGGTCGACGGCGTGGTCGAGCCATTTCACGCCGGCGAGCTGCTGTGGGCGCAGCGCCGGGGCGACAGCTGCTGGCGCCTGCTCGACGACGCGGCCGCGGTGTCGATGGTTCTGGAAGCCTGAAGTCGTCGCTTCGGCGTCATGTTTTCGCGAGTCGTATCCGAGACCCGCGAAGGCGTAGCCGACACCGTTTGTATGTGTAGAGCGCAGCTTGCTGCGCTTTGCGGCCGTCAGGCCGCTCGCTTCGCCCGCGGCTCCGGCGTCGAGCAAGCTCGACGCTACAACGTTGCTCGACACCGGGCGTCAAGCCGTTCGCTCCGTCCCCCGGCATCGCATCGAGCCGCCGTTGTAGATCGCAGCTTGCTGCGCTTTCCGCTCCGCAATGATGCAACGCGGTCCGTTTCGACCCCTACAGCATCGGCAGGTTCAGGCCGTGCTCGCGTGCGCATTCGCTGGCGATGTCGTAGCCGGCGTCGGCGTGGCGCATGACCCCGGTGGCCGGGTCGTTCCACAGCAC
>CAZFUH010000589.1:0-1660 GCA_964522235.1 uncultured Rhodanobacteraceae bacterium | reverse complement strand
TACCTGTTCTTCGCCGGCCTGTTCGAGATCGCCTGGGCGTTCGGCCTGAAGGCCTCCGACGGCTTCACCCGGCCGCTGCCGACCACGCTCACGGTGCTGTGCATGGTCGCCAGCTTCTGGCTGCTGGCGCTGGCGATGAAGTCGCTGCCGCTTGGCACCTCGTACGCGATCTGGACCGGCATCGGCACCATCGGCGCCTTCATCGTCGGGGTGGTCGTGTACGGCGAGAGCCTGGGCGCGCTGCGGGTGGCCAGCGTCGTCCTGATCGTGGCCGGCATCGTCGGGCTCAAGCTCAGCACGGCGCCGGCGTGAACGAAATACGGGGTCAGGCAGTAGTGTCCGGTTTAAAGATCGAACAACATCAGCTGGTTAGCAGCAGCGCCGGCATTTTCGGTGACAGCGGTTGGCTTCAACGCTGATAAAAGCGGGGCTTTTTCGAAAACCGACACCGAAAGGATCTGTAGCGCCGTGTATAGCGAGACGTCGAGTTGAAGCTCCTTCCTGGCGATGGCGATCAAGACGTAGGTCGCGACGGCACACCAGATTTGCGTCTTGACCGCGTTCTCGCTGTTGCCGAAAAACTGCTTGATGCGCAGGTGCTGCTTGATCCACTTGAAGAACAGCTCCACTTGCCAGCGGCTTTTGTACAGGGCGCAGATCTTCAGAGGCGGAAGCGCCGTATTGTTGGTCAGGAACACCAGCGTCTTCCCGCTTTCGGGATCCTTGAAGCGGACACGACGAAGATGTTCCGGATAGTCCTTGACCGCATAGCGCCCATTGAGCATCACTCGCTGGTCGCAGACCACGCCCGTCCCACGATCGGTGGCGCTCGAATACACGCGCCGGGCATCCATGTTCGACTTGGCGCGGGTGACGAAGAAGGCCCCCGCCTGGTGCATCGCATACAGCCGCGCATAGTCCACGTAGCCGCGATCCATGACATAGAACGCACCGGCCTCCGGGGCCAGGATATCGAGCACATTGACCTCGTGCGTCTTGCCGTCGGTAATACGGATGAACGCCGGAATGGCGCCGCGAAGATCGAGGAGGGTATGCAGCTTGATGGCGGCCTTGGTTCTCTGGAACGGCGCCCAGGCGAACAGGCTCAGGCACAGGTCGATGGTCGTCGCGTCCAGGCAATAGACGGTGTTGGCCAGGTCCAGCGCCAGGGGCTCGTTGGCGTAGAGCTTGCGGGCTCGTCGAATCAGCAGTGCCGCCACATCTTCCCAGATGCGCCAGTCCCGCGATTCGTTGGCGTCGGCCAGTGTGGATCGGCGTACGGCATGGCGCAGGCCCATGCCGTAAAGCTTGCCGGCGTTGGCACCCAGCACCGCCTCGATGTCGCGCAGGCTCTCGCGCCAGGTCAGCTGGGCGAACGCCATGACCCGAAACTGCTCGGCGCAGTTGAAACTGCGAACCCGCCTGTCGCCACCATGGCGTTTGACGATACGAGCAACGCTGGTCCATGGAACAAACTCCATGAGTTGAGCGAACAGGGTCTTGCCAGTGTTCATGCCGGCGTCTCGGGGCCATCAGTCCCGGCACCCTACCCACCAAAACGCCCGATTGCGTTCAAATCGACACCAGCCAAAAATGCCCCGAAAGCCGCGCCGTTACTGGCTTTCAGCGCCCGAGAAGGTCGCTTAACCGGACACTACTG
>CAZFUH010000588.1:0-1664 GCA_964522235.1 uncultured Rhodanobacteraceae bacterium | reverse complement strand
GGGCGTAGATCTGTCCGACCGTGCGGTTGATGCCCCAGCGGCTGCCCATCTCGCCAAAGTGCAGGACGAAGGACTGGATCAGCGGCGACAGGTTCATGGTTTCTTGTGAGTTCAGAAATTACTGAAATTATAGGGCTGCTGAAGCATCGTGGCAATGCCGCCTGGGTTCGCCGGGCCGGCTCGATGGTCGGCAACGAACCGCCGTCGCTGAAAACGTGTCCCAGCCACGTTGGTCGTGATCGCAGCGTGAAAACCTCGCCAATGTGTACGGTGGCAGTTCAGCGCCGCGGGCCTATATCTGACGCCCGTAGTCCCACCAATCGCAAGGAGGTTTCCGATGCGTACCATTCTTACAAACTTGATCGCGGCCGTTGCCCTGGCGCTGCCGCTCGCTGGCGCCAACGCCCAGACGGCCAACGTCGAATGCCGGATGGATTTCACCCTGTCCGGCTGGGCAATCATCTACAAGGAAGCCAACGGTGCCGGTGTCATCACCTGCAGCAATGGTCAGAGCGCAAACGTCAATATCTCGGCCAAGGGCGGTGGTCTGGCTGCCGGCAAGTTCGAGATCGATGACGGCAATGGCCGCTTCAGCGCGGTGCGCGACATCAGCGAGGTGTTCGGTACCTATGCCCAGGCTGAGGCCCAGGCGGGTGCCGTCCGTTCGGCCAACGCTCAGGCGCTGACCAAGGGCGAGGTCTCGCTGGCTCTGAGCGGTACCGGTCGCGGCTGGGATCTCGGCGTGTCGTTCGGCGGCTTCACGATCGAACGCCGCTAGGATTGGGAGAGTTGCGTTCAGCAACGGATCACCGCTGTCGGGCCGGTTGCCAGCCAGCTGGCGGCCCTGTCGAACCCGGCAGGGCCGCACACTCCCGGCTGACCTCCGCGGGCAAGATCATGACCTTCGACATTTACGAGCGAACGCCGAGTTTGCCTATAGTCGGCTTGTCGAAACGTATTCGACAGCCGTAGCGGAGGAGTTGAAGCCATGAGAACCGTTCTGATCGTGCTGGGCGCTCTCGTCGCCCTGGTGATTCTGCCGATGATCGCGCTACCGTTGCTGATCGTCGCGGGCATCGGTGTCGGTGTCGTGGCCGTGGCCGGCAGTGCCGCGATGTTTGCCCTGCCGTTGGCGATCGCCGTGGCCGTGCTCGGCGTCTTCGGACTCGTGCTGCGCCTGGTGTTCGGCCTGGTCGGGTTGCTGTTCTCGGCGATCGGCGTGCTGCTGGCCGGACTGTTCTCGCTGCTGATGCTGCCGTTCGTGTTGCTGCCGTTGATCCTGCCGCTGTTGCTGGTCGGCGGTGTCATCTGGTGGGCCGTCCGCGCTTCGCGTCGATCCGCACCGGCGGCATTGCCGCCACCGAATCCGGCGGCCTAGCGAGTCCGCTGTCCGGCAGCCTCGTCGAGAGGATGGAGGCTGCCCGGCCATCGACCGGAACTTGTAGCGCGAAGCTTGCTTCGCGTTGCGGCCGACAGGCCGCCCGCTCCGGTTGTGGCGCTGACGCCGAGCAAGCTCGGCGCTACAACGGCTCGGCTGCGACAGATGAAGGCTGACCCGGCTATCGATGGCACCGGTCCAGACCGGAACCTGTAGCGCCAAGCTTGCTTGGCGTTGCGGCCGACAGGCCGCCCGCTCCGGTTGTGGCGCTGACGCCGAGCAAGCT
>CAZFUH010000587.1:1366-1666 GCA_964522235.1 uncultured Rhodanobacteraceae bacterium | reverse complement strand
GGCGCGCAGCAGGCGCAGCGGCCGGGCAAAGCCGGTGTCGAACTGTTCGACCGTGCGCGTGAACTGCACGCTCTGCTGTTCGATCACCACCTGCCGGAGTGGCCGGTGCTTGGTCGACAGCCGCAGCGGGTCGTCGCTGCCGGACAGCTCGCCGATGGCATCGGGGTAGCCATGGCCGGCGGCCTCGGTGTCGCTGACGTAGTGCGTGTGCGTGCGCCGCAGCACGGCGCCACCGGGCGCGAGCACGGCCTCGCCGAGCAGGCGGCCCTCGTTGACGCCAAGCAGGACGCCGAAGGTATG
>CAZFUH010000587.1:0-1356 GCA_964522235.1 uncultured Rhodanobacteraceae bacterium | reverse complement strand
CACCGTCACTGTCTTGGTTTGCGGGCAGTTCGGACACGGCACGACCGGGCTCAGGCGCGGGTACGGTGTGCGCTCGTAGTCGTAGTTCCAGGTCCGCGCCGGCAGGCCCGGGCCGGTGACTGTGCGCTCCAGCAGCGAATAGACATTCACATGGTCGGCGATCTGCAACTGCTGCGAGCCATCGTGGCCGATGCCGCAGGCATGGGTCGGCACGCCGCTGCGGTAGTGCTGGATGTAGGCAAAGCGGAACGCAGCGACCGCGCCGGCCGGATGGGTCACGGTAACCGTGACCTGGCTGTCGAACAGCTGCGGGTACGGACAGGGCAGGTCCGGGTCGATCGTCGGTTCACTTTGCGGCAGCAGGGCGCCGGTGTAGGCGTAGCGCCAGCGCGAGGCATCGGGCCGGATGATCTCGTGCAGCGGGTGCGAGCCGGGGCCGCCGAGCGAGTTCGGTGCATAGGTGTACTGCCAGGAACGGCCGTGCGCGCTCGCCGACTGCACCCGGGCATAGCCGGCGCTGGTGTCGTAGCTCAGCGTGATCTCGCGGCCATCGCTGGCGTGGATGCGCGTGAGCCGGTCGCCGCTGTAGCTGTACTGGACCCAATGCCCGTGCCGGTCCTCGACACGGCTGGCCAGCAGCCACACGCGCACCCGGCCGCGCTTGTGTGCGCCGACATGCACAAAACCGTGGCTGCGTTCGACGCCGACATCGAAGAAATAGCGCGTGCCGGCGGCGTCGACCGCGACAAAGCCTTCGCCCGGGTAACCGTTGCGCATCGGCGTGCAGCGCAGCCGAATCTCATCGCGGGTCGACCAGCGGTAGACCTGGCCGTCGGCCGGCACCGGATTGGTGGTCGCCGCCGAGTACAGCAGTTCGCGATCACCCTGGCCGGGCAGGTACAACTGCGTACCCTGCCAGATGTCGCGGACGGCAAACTGCACCGCGGTACGCGGCGACCAGCGTTGCGAGCAGCGCGTGCCCGGCGGATCCTGCGGCCGGCTGGAATTGACGTTCCATTTGTACTCGCCATCGAACACGCCATGCAGGTACGGTACGTCCAGCTCCCAGGCGCCAAAGCCCGGCAGCGGCGCGCCCACGCGTCGCGACTGAATGTTCAGGCGCCGGCGCAACTGCACCGGCAAGCTGCCATTGCCGGGTACATCGATGTCGACCACGGCGAACTCGGTGCCGCCGGTGTACAGCCCGGTCTGGTCGCCGAACACCCCCGAACCCAGCGGCGCGACCTGCTCGCCCGCGCGCAGCCGCTTGTCGTAGTCCTCGTACGGCGCCACCGAGCCGGAACCGCGCGCGATCTCGCAGGCCGGGCGGGGGTCGTCGTCGCTGCAGTCGTCGGG
>CAZFUH010000586.1:0-1673 GCA_964522235.1 uncultured Rhodanobacteraceae bacterium | reverse complement strand
TTCGATCTGCTGCGCAAGCGCTCGGCCGATCTCCGCGACCGGCTGTTCATCGCCCAGCGCGATCTCGCCCGACTGTGCCGGTGACAGCCTGCTCGCCACGGGATCAGCGCGAGCGTCGATCCCGTGGCTGCCGCAGGTGGCCGCTCAGGCGGCCACGCGCGCTTGCGCCAATGCCGCAGCGATGCGCTGCTGCTCGGCCTTCAGCAACATCGGCGTGCGCGGCTCGAATGCCGCCAGGTGCTGGGCGATCGCGTCCAGCTCGGTGCGCCAGCCGGCCTCGTCGACGGCGACCAGATCGGCCAGGTCCGCGGCCGGCAGGTTCAAGCCGTCCAGGTTCAGATCGTCCGTCGCCGGCAGTCGCCCGATCGGCGTTTCGCGCGCGCTCGTGCTGCCGTCGCAGCGGCCGAGAATCCATTCCAGCACCCGCAGGTTGTCGCCAAAGCCTGGCCACAGAAAGCGACCATCGTCGCCGCGCCGGAACCAGTTGACCTGGAAGATCTTCGGCAATTTGACATCGGGGCGGTCGAAGCTCAGCCAGTGCGCCCAGTAGTCGCCGAAGTTGTAGCCGCAGAACGGTTTCATCGCCATCGGGTCGCGACGTACGACGCCAACCTGTCCGGTGGCGGCGGCCGTGGTCTCCGAGGCCATCGAGGCACCGAGCAGGACGCCGTGGGTCCAGTCGCGCGCCTCCACGACCAGGGGTACCAGGCTGCAACGACGGCCGCCGAAGACGATGGCATCTATGGGCACACCGACCGGGTTTTCGGCCTGCGGCGAGTAGCTCGGGCACTGGCGCATCGAGACCGTGAAGCGCGAGTTCGGATGCGCGGCCGGGCCATTGCCGGGGTCGTAGGGGCGGCCTTGCCAGTCGATCGCCGGCTCGCCTTCGTCAAGTCCCTCCCACCATGGCTGCTGGTCGGCGGTGACCGCGACATTGGTGAAGATCGCATCGTGGTCGAGCATGGCCAGGGCATTCGGGTTGGTCTTGGCGCCGGTGCCGGGGGCGACACCGAAAAAACCGGATTCGGGATTGATTGCGTACAGGCGGCCATCGGCACCGGGCTGCATCCAGCAGATGTCGTCGCCGACGGTCCAGACCTTCCAGCCTGCTTGCCGGTAGCCCTCGGGCGGGATCAGCATCGCCAGGTTGGTCTTGCCGCAGGCGGACGGAAACGCGGCGGCGACATAGCGGGTTTCGCCCTTGGGATTCTCGATGCCGACGATCAGCATGTGCTCGGCCAGCCAGCCCTCCTGGCGCGCCTGCCACGAGGCGATGCGCAGGGCGTGGCACTTCTTGCCGAGCAGGGCGTTGCCGCCGTAGCCGGAACCATAGGACTTGATCGTCAGCTCCTCCGGAAAGTGCATGATGTAGCGCCGTTCCGGATCCAGTTCGCCAATCGAATGCAGACCTTTGACGAAGCCGCCCTCGCGTTCGATCCGGGCCAGGGCCGGCGCCCCCATGCGGGTCATTTTGGCCATGTTCGCGACCACGTACGGGCTGTCGGTGATCTGAACGCCGCAACGTGCCAGCGGCGAGTCGATCGGTCCCATGCAGTACGGCACGACATACAGCGTGCGGCCGCGCATGCAGCCATCGAACTGGGCGTCGATCTTCGCGTGGGCCTGCTCCGGCGCCAGCCAGTGGTTGTTCGGGCCGGCATCGGCCTCGTTCC
>CAZFUH010000585.1:0-1722 GCA_964522235.1 uncultured Rhodanobacteraceae bacterium | reverse complement strand
GCCCTGAGCGTAGTACCAGGTCGGGCTGCCGTTTTCGAGATAGGTGTACCAGACCATGACCCAGTGGTCGGGCTGCTGGTCGGGTCCAGCAAAATCGACGAAGGCACCGTGTCCGGAGCGGGCCGGGTTGAAGTAATGTCCGGAACGGAAGGCGGGGCGCGGCTTGGTCGAGAGCACCTCGACCTTGACCCGGCCGGTCGCCGTGCCACCGCCGCGATTGTCCGGCGTCACGTACCAGCGTCCGGGCGGCAGGTCCTGACCGCTCAGGGTGATGGTTTCGTTGCCGCTGCTCGTGGTCGCCGATGCGTCGGCTTGATTGCGTGGTGGCGCCGCGCCGATGGTGGACTGGGCGCTGTGCTCGCTGTGATCGACGCGTGCCAGATACAGATCGATCGCGTCCGAGCTTTCGGTGCTGAAGCGGACCGAAGTCACGTGTGGCGGCACGTCGAAATACAGAAGCTCGTGAGCGGAGAGTCTGGGCAGCACGAAATCATGCGCTTGGCCATCGGCGAGCGCGAACGGCGCGAAACCGTCGCCCTCGCGGGTCAGTACGATCGGTACGATGGTCGAGGTGTGGCCTGGCGACGGCTGCATGAGCAGGTAGCCGACCCGGCGCTGGCCGTTCAAGAAGCCAGGGTCGTCATAGCCGACGCGGAGCGAAAACGCCTGTCTTGAGGTGGTCCGCCCTGGTCCCGTCGCGCGCAGCTTGCGTGGGTCACCGGCAACCAGGGGCACGAGGCTGGATTCGACGCGCACCGGGTGCGCGCTTCCACCACCGTCCCAGACCTGTGCCAGCACCCAGTAGTGGTGCGGGGTACTGCGGGTGCGGACCGTCAGCGCGCACTCTTCATTTGAATCCGGACCGTTGGAAATGCAGCGTTGTTCGGATGCCGACGGCAGACCGTCGCCATCGAGGTCGATGCCGACGAACAGATCGACATCGGGTGCCGCAGAGCTCGTCGCGACCCGGAGCTGGTAGTCGATCGGCCCTGAAGCTGGGCTGGCCGGAATGGTGATCAGGGAATGGAAAACAAGGCTGAGGTTGTCGTAGGGATCGTTCCGTGTTGGATCCTGCATGAGCTGTGGCAGGTCGACCGCAGGTTCGACCAGATCGGTGGCGAGGTAGCGGGCATTGCCGAACCCCGTCAGGCCGGCGATCGGGATGTCGAAAGCACCGCGTTCGGTCGTAACGGTTCGGGCAACCGGCGCCGGCAGGTCGCCGGGCGAGGCATAGATCGCCACCGGCAAGGTCAGGTCGGGACGCCCGTCACCGGAGGTATTGCGCAGCGTCACCTTGCCGTAGACCCAGCGGCCGGCGGCGGCGGCGACATCGAAGACGAAGTCGACATCACGAATGCCGCCACCGGTGATCGAAATCGAGCCGACGCTCGCCGTCATGCCGACCCCCGGGGGCAGATTGGCCTCGATCGCGTAGTTGCCGGCGCTCGCGCCCGGCATCAACCGAAAACTGCGGCGCAGGGTACAGGTCTCGAAACAGCGGTCATGGCCGAGCGCCGGAACGTTCAGCCCGTCGGTAGCGCTGGCGCTGGCCGAACGGAACGATTCGCCGGTTGCCTCCAGGTACAGCCCGGCCTGGGCTGCGCGGGCGACATCGATCATGCCGGCGCCCTGATCGTGGCCGTTCGCGGCCCCCTCAGTCATCAGGATCAGCGAATCGCGCGCGGTCAAGACCAGGGCGGAGGTGATCTGGCTGGGGCTGAG
>CAZFUH010000584.1:0-1730 GCA_964522235.1 uncultured Rhodanobacteraceae bacterium | reverse complement strand
TTTTTTTACCTGCCGGAAAGGGCAGGAACGGGGAGTGAGTGCAGAGGAGTGAGAAACGAGTTTGGGTCCTGCCGCTTTGCTGCGGTGCCGCTGCTCGCTTCTCGACTTGTTTCGCCAGCCCAACTGGGCACCCGCTACGTGTTTATTGCCGTGGAGGAACAGGTTGAGCACGAGGTAGCTGATTCTTGCACGAGATGAGAGACGCCTACGAAGCCTACGGAAACAGCTTCTACGGCTACGGGACCGTACGTTTCTCCGAAATCGAGCGGTTCAAGAAACAACAGGAGAAGGAAATCAAGGGCGAAGCAATCGTTGATCCGCCCAGTCCAAGCACGCCGAACCGTTGACTGCGACCAATCCGGCTTCGCTCCCGTCCTTAGTGTGACTGGCCGCCAGATGCGGGCAGACGGACCAGCAGGTCGTCCATGATCAGGGGGTCGCGGGGATCGAGCCCGCGGTAGCCGCCGTCGTAGTCCCAGGTGGTGATGTAGACGGCCGCACCGGCGAGCGTTTCGGGACGGCCGAGCGCGGCGGCCGGAAAGGTGAAGCGGATCGTGCCGGCGTCGCGATCGACCTCGACGTCGGCACCGGGTAGCACCGGCCTGCCCTCGTGGTCGACGCCGGCGCCGTCGGCACTGGTCAGCACCTGGCTCCAGCCGCCGGCACGCAGGCGATAATGCCAGTGCAGGCCGTCGGGCATCCGGGCATTCTGCAGCGGCAGCTTTCGCGCGCCGCCGTCTCGGTCGGGCAGGCTCAGATAGATCGTGAACGCGACGTGGTCGAAGCCGGCAGGCGGGTTCCAGCTCGAGGTCACGGTCGGCATCCGCACGGTCAGGCGCAGTGCACCGCCGGCCGTCTCGATCTCGGCGCCGAGCAGGTCGAGCTGGCGATGCTCGCCCCAGCTTCGGTCGGTCGGGTAGCGATAGCGACCGGCCGGGCCGGTGTCGTCAGCCGCTGGATCGATCGCCCGAACGACGTGCTGCCAGGTCCGTTCGACGCGAAAGCGGTGCGCCGTCGACGCCAGACCGGCTTCCGGTGCCCATGCAAGCACGCGATGCTCGACCTGCGCGCCGGCGATCGCCGAGGTGTCGACGCGCGCGCGCCAGCGTCCGCGCGCGTCGAGCTCGACCGGCTGCGCGCGTTGCAGATCGCCGTCGACGACCAGGACGACGGGGCCGGCAGCGCGAGCGCGACCGCTGATCTCGAAATCGCCGGAGACCCGATCCGACAGTCCCGGATTCATCTGCAATCGCGCTCGCGATCGCAGCGCAACGGCAGGCTCGGTTGTCGGCTTCCAGACCCGGCCGCTGCGCGGCGGCAGTACCAGGTGAACGCGGCCGTCGCGATCGGTTGCCAGCTCGTCGCCGCTGCCGTCGATCGAAAACAGCAGACGCCAGCGCACACTCGGCCGACCGGTATCGAGGGCATCGAGCAGGATCTCGTGCGTGGCCGAGTTGAACACGACCAGCGCCGCGTCGCCGTCGCCGTCGCCGTCGATGCGGTATGCGAGCGCCCCGGGTCCGGATGCCTGGCTGCGCAGCGGCACCGGCATGCCACGGGCAAGCACCGGATGCTGCCGGCGCAACGCAGTCACTGCGGCGATATAGCGATACAGGGACGCTTCCGGATCGAAGTGGCCGCCGTCGCCGGCCTGATGGCCGCCGGCGAACATCGACTGGCGCGGCTGCGTGAACCCCTGTTCGGTGCCGTAGTACAGCACCGGAATGCCA
>CAZFUH010000583.1:0-1751 GCA_964522235.1 uncultured Rhodanobacteraceae bacterium | reverse complement strand
TGCGGATGCAAAGCACGGTGGTTCCCGCTATCATGCCGCGCTCTTTTATCGCTTCATCCGAAACAAGGGATAGATCGTCGCCATGAGCAGCTACCTGTTCACCTCCGAATCGGTGTCCGAAGGTCATCCGGACAAGGTCGCCGACCAGATTTCCGATGCCGTGCTGGATGCCATTTTGTTGCAGGACACGCGCGCCCGCGTCGCCTGCGAAACGATGATCAAGACCGGCGTCGCCATCGTCGCCGGCGAGATTTCCACCAGCGCCTGGATCGACCTGGAGGCGCTGACCCGCAAGGTACTGCTCGACATCGGCTACAACTCCAGCGACGTCGGCTTCGACGGCGCGACCTGTGGCGTGCTGAACCTGATCGGCAAGCAGAGCCCAGATATCAATCAGGGCGTCGACCGCAAGAAGCCGGAGGAACAGGGCGCCGGCGACCAGGGCCTGATGTTCGGCTACGCGACCAATGAGACCGAGACCTTCATGCCGGCGGCGATCCACCTCTCGCACCGCCTGGTCGAGCAGCAGGCGAAGGTGCGCAAGAAGAAGAATTCGCCGATGCCATGGCTGCGCCCGGACGCCAAAAGCCAGGTCACTCTACGCTATGACGGCGGCAAGGCGGTAGCGATTGACGCTGTCGTATTGTCTACCCAGCACGATCCTGAGGTCCGGCAGAAGGATCTGATCGAAGCCGTGCGCGAGCACATCCTGAAGCCGGTACTGCCGGCCAAGTGGCTGCACAAGGGCACCAAATACCATATCAACCCGACCGGCAAGTTCGTCATCGGTGGACCGGTCGGCGACTGCGGCCTGACCGGGCGCAAGATCATCGTCGACACCTATGGCGGCTGGGCCCGCCACGGCGGCGGCGCGTTTTCCGGCAAGGATCCGTCCAAGGTCGACCGCTCGGCCGCGTATGCCGCGCGTTATGTCGCCAAGAATGTCGTCGCCGCCGGCTTGGCCGACCGCTGCGAAGTGCAGGTCAGCTATGCCATCGGAGTCGCTCAGCCGACATCGATCTCGGTGACCACGTTCGGCACTGGCAAGATCAGCGACGACAAGATCGAAAAGCTGATCCGCAAGCATTTCGACCTGCGTCCATACGGCATCATCCAGATGCTCGACCTGATCCACCCGATGTATCAGCGTACCGCCGCATATGGCCACTTCGGCCGCAAGCCGGTGCCGGTCAGCTATACCGATGGCAAGGGCAAGAAGGTCGAAGCGACCGCGTTCTCGTGGGAACAGACCGATCGCGCCGAAGCGCTGCGCGCCGCTGCCAAGCTGTAGGACGCGGTTCCTTCCATACCGGCGGCGGATCGCCGCCGGCATTCGAGCCATCGTATGAACCAATACCAGTGGTGTCGATGGAACACCGGCAGCTCAGTTTGCGGGCTGCTCCTGGCGTTGCTGTTGCTGCCGATCACCGTGCTGCGCGCGGCGCCGATCTCACCGCCGATGCATGCCCTGTACGACCCGCTCAACGCGGTGGTCGTCGCGCGCCTGCTCGCGGTTGAGAGCGATGGCCGACTGCTGTTCGAGCGCATCGAAGTGCTTCATGGCGATGCCGTTCCCGATCGGATCGAAGTGTCGGCCCCGACCTGGATCGATCCTGCACCCGAACCCGATCGACGCTACCTGCTCGGCTACACCCCCTATCGGCGCGATTCGAGCCGGGTTCGCACGATCATCGTCGACCCCGACGGCCCTCGGTTGCTGGTCAGCCCCGGCCTCGAACCGGCCCTCGACG
>CAZFUH010000582.1:0-1753 GCA_964522235.1 uncultured Rhodanobacteraceae bacterium | reverse complement strand
CTGTGCACCGACATCAGCCGCGACGGCGTCGGTCAAGGCCCGAACCTGGGGCTGTATCGGCGACTGGCGGCGGGCTGGCCGACGCTGCACTGGATCGCCTCGGGCGGCGTCCGCGACGGCGCTGATCTGCATGCCCTGGCTGCGACGGGTGCCGCCGCCTGCGTCGCCGGTACCGCCTTGCTCGATGGCGGTCTGCCGCTGTCGGCGATTGCCGCCGGTGTCGGCGCGGTTGCCTGAGTCTGGCCGTGCTCGCCAAACGCATCATTCCCTGTCTGGACGTCGCCAACGGCGTCGTCGTCAAGGGTGTGCGATTCCGCGACCATCGGGTCGTCGGCGACATCGTCGAACTGGCTCGGCGCTATGCCGAACAGGGTGCCGACGAACTGGTGTTCTATGACATTACGGCGAGCCCCGAGCGGCGCCGCGTCGATGTCGCCTGGATCGAGCGCGTTGCCGACGAGCTGGACCTGCCGTTCTGCGTCGCAGGTGGCATTCGCAGTGTCGATGATGCTGCCGCAGTGCTTGCCGCCGGTGCTGACAAGGTATCGATCAACTCGCCGGCCTTGGCGCGGCCGGCCCTGATCGACGAGCTGGCGATCCGTTTCGGCAGCCAGTGCGTGGTGATCGGCATGGATGTCCGGGACGGGCGTCTGGAGCGTGACAGCGGTCGACCGGACCAGGCCGGGGACAGCGGCCGCAGGCTGCTGCAGTGGCTGCATGAGGTCGGTGAACGCGGTGCCGGCGAGGTCGTGTTGAACTGCATTCGTGCCGACGGCACGCGGGCCGGCTACGACCTGGAGACGACGGCCACGGTGCGTGCGGCGACGACGCTGCCGGTGGTCGCATCCGGCGGCGCCGGACGGCTTGAGCATTTTGCCCAGGTGTTTGATCGCGCCGGCGCCGACGCCGCACTGGCGGCCAGCGTGTTTCACTCCGGCGAGATTGCGATACCGGAGCTGAAACGCTACCTCGCCGCCGGTGGCTGTGTCGTGCGCCTGGCCGACCAACAAGTGCGTGACGAAGGAGGCAGGAGGTGATCGCATTGGATCCAGACACACTGGACTGGAACAAGGGCGACGGTCTGCTGCCGATGATCGTCCAGCATGCCCACGACGGCCGGGTGCTGATGCTCGGCTATGTCGATCGCGAGGCGATTGCGGCAACGCTGGCGAGCGGACAGGCGCATTTCCACAGCCGGTCGCGCGGCCGGTTGTGGCGCAAGGGCGAGAGTTCGGGCCATGTCCTGAACGTGGTTTCGCTGGCGGCCGACTGCGACCGCGACAGTCTGTTGTGCCAGGCGTTGCCGGTCGGGCCGACCTGTCATCGCGGGACGCCGAGCTGTTTCGATCGCGACGACGCACCGGCGCATCCGTGGCTCAACGAGCTCGAGGCACTGATCGGCCGCCGTCATGGCCAGTCGACCGAGCACAGCTATGTCGCGCGCCTGTTTGCTTCCGGCGGCAAGCGCATCGCCCAGAAGCTCGGCGAGGAGGCGCTCGAGGCCGCACTCGCGGCAGCCACCGACGACGTCCCGGAACTTTGCCAGGAGGCCGCCGACCTGTTGTTCCATCTACTGGTGCTATTGCGCCATCACGACCGTTCGCTGTCCGATGTCGTCGCCGTCCTCGCCGGAAGGCATAGGAGCAGGAGTTAGTTGCTAGGAGCAGGAGTTAGTGACTAGGAGTTAGAAAATTGAGAAAAGCGCCCGCTGCCGGGCGGGTCGGCTGTGCTTTCTCTAACTCCTAACTCCTAA
>CAZFUH010000581.1:886-1777 GCA_964522235.1 uncultured Rhodanobacteraceae bacterium | reverse complement strand
CCGTGAGGCCGCTCGCTCCGCCCGAATCTCCAAGTCGAGCAAGCTCGACTCTACAAATGGGGCGCAGGCGTGGCAATCAGCTATCACTGCTCGGGCGTCATCGCCGTCACCGTTGCAGGACATCGCCCGGGACATGCACCCAGCCTTCCATCAGGATACGGGCGCTGCGGCTCATCAGGACCTTGCGCACGGTCCATTCACCATCGGCCTGTACGGCTTCAGCGCCGACGCGCAGGGTGCCCGAGGGATGTCCAAAGCGCACCGAGGTACGGACGCCGCCACCGGCTGCGAGATTGACCAGGGTGCCGGGAATGGCCGCGGCGGTAGCGATCGCGACCGCCGCGGTGCCCATCATCGCGTGGTGCAGTTTGCCCATCGACAATGCCCGCACCAGCAGATCGATCTCGCCGGCCTGGACTGTCTTGCCGCTGGACGCGGCATAGCTGGCCGCTGGCGCGACATAGGCAACCTTTGGAGTGTGCTGCCGGGTCGCCGCCTGATCGATGCTTTCGATCAAGCCCATACGCACGGCACCATGCGCGCGAATGGTCTCGAACATCGCCAGTGCTCGAAAATCGCCGTTGATCGCATCCTGCAGCTCGGTGCCGGAATATCCGAGCGCGCCGGCATCGACAAAGACGGTCGGAATGCCGGCATTGATCAGGGTCGCCCTCAGCACGCCAAGGCCGGGCACGTCGAGTTCGTCGACCACGCGCCCGGTCGGAAACATCGCGCCGCCGCCGTCGTCGGCATCCGCGGCCGGATCGATGAACTCCAGTAGCACCTCGGCGGCCGGAAAGGTCACGCCGTCAAGTTCGAAGTCACCGGTTTCCTGGACCGCGCCATCGCGCATCGGTACCTGCGCGACGATGGTCTTGCCGATATTGGCTT
>CAZFUH010000581.1:0-876 GCA_964522235.1 uncultured Rhodanobacteraceae bacterium | reverse complement strand
CAGGCACCCGCGTCGCATCGACCAAACCCGCGGCGATCGCGAACGGACCGACCGCGGCACTGAGGTTGCCGCAGTTGCCGCTCCAGTCGACGAAGGCCTGATCGATCGAGACCTGTCCAAACAGATAGTCGACATCGTGATCCGGTCGTGTGCTTGCCGACACGATCACCGTCTTGCTGGTGCTGGAGGTCGCACCACCCATGCCGTCGATCTGTTTGCCGTACGGGTCCGGGCTGCCGATCACGCGCAACAGCAGGGCATCACGTGCCGGCCCCGGTACCTGCGCTGCTTCCGGCAGATCGTGGAGCCGGAAGAACACGCCCTTGCTGGTGCCGCCGCGCATGTAGACGGCGGCGATGCGAAGTTGCGGGGGGAAGGTCATGAGTTTTCGTCGCGTTGGTGGCTGTGGTCGCTGTTGTTGATCGTCGGTTTCGTACGTCGGCGAGTTCAAAGCCGCTCTTCGTACACTTCGCACTGTGCGCCAGCTGCCCCGTGCGTCGCCGCGGACGTGTCGCAAGCACCCCGTCTTTGCTCTGCCGGCGCTGCCGTTCTGGCGATCCTTGTCACGCCGCCTTCGACGACTCCAGGAAGTCCTGGGCAAAGCGTTGCAGGACGCCGCCGGCTTCGTAGATCGACAGCTCCTCGGCGGTGTCCAGACGGCAGGTCACCGGCACCTCGACGCGTTCGCCGTTCTTGCGTCGGATCGCCAGGGTAAGTTGCGCGCCAGGCGTCCGTTCGCCGAGAACGTCGTAGCTCTCGCTGCCATCCAGGGCGAGGGTCAGGCGAGTGGTGCCGGGCTGGAACTCCAGAGGCAGCACGCCCATACCGATCAGGTTCGTCCGATGAATGCGCTCGAAGCCCTCGGCGGCGATCGCC
>CAZFUH010000580.1:0-1782 GCA_964522235.1 uncultured Rhodanobacteraceae bacterium | reverse complement strand
GCTCGCTGCCGAGCTGGCCCCGCCGACAGCGCCGGCCTCGGCCCTATCGACGAAAGCGGCCGGCGAGACGCCGGTTCCGGCGTTCGAGCGTGTGTTCGGTCGAGAAGCAGAACTGGCGTACTTGCAACAGGAATATCGGCGCGCCATCGGCGGACAGGCATTGCCGGTCTTGCTGGTCGGCGAGTCCGGCACCGGAAAGAGTGCCCTGGTCGCGTACTTCGGCGGCTGGTTGACCACCCTGGGCAGCCGACTGCTGCGCCTGTCGCTGGCCGCCGGTCCTGGAGGCGCGCGCTTGCCGACGGTGCTGGTTCAGGCCGTGTCGCGAGTTGTCGGCAGTATCGCTGCGCCGCGAGCACGGGCCGATGACCCCGTGGCAGTGGCCGGTGTACTCGCCGGATCTGGTCCGCTGGTGCTGTGTCTGGATGACCTGCATCGCGCCGATGCCACCGAGTGGGTCTGGCTTCGCAGGTTGTCGGCGGCGCTGCGCGGCAGCCAGGTAATGTTGCTCGGATTGCTTCGAACCACACCCACTCAGGTGCCGGAACACTCCGGTCTGTTCGGTGACGTGCCGGTGGCCGTGCTGCGCCTGCGGGCGTTCTCCGCAGACGAGACCGCGGCAATGATCACTGAACTGCTTGATGCGACCGGCAGCGATCGTGACCTGCCAGTCGGACTGTGTCACGAGCTGCATCGGCTCAGCGGCGGCAACCCGTTTTTTCTCAGCGAATTGGTCCGACACCTGATCGCCAGCGGCGGCCTTGAGTTTGATCGCCAGCGAGGCTGGTGCTGGCAGGCGATGCCGGAAGCTCTGCCGCCAAGCCTGGAACTGGCAGCACTTCAGCGTTGTCGGGCGTTGCCGAATTCTTGCCAGGCCGCGCTTGAAGCGGCAGCCGTGCTAGGCGATCAGGCTAGCCGGCTGGCGTTGGCGACGATCCTGGAACTGAATGCCGGAGGTCTGGACGAGGCGCTGGCGCCGGCACTGTCGGCTGGCGTCCTGGAGCCCGTTGACGCTGACGTCTGGAGTTTTCGTCATGGTCTGATCAGACGTGCGCTCTATCACGCGATCACCCCGGAACAGCGTCGCGAACTGCACCGCCGATGCGCCGGAGTTCTGGCCGCGGCCCGTGATCCACAGACGCAGGCGGCGCTGAGCCTCCATGCGCAGCGAGCCGGAGATGTCGAGGTCGCATTCTCTGCCGGCTACGCGGCCTTGCCGATCGGCGACGACGACGATGCGCTGGCCGATCTCGCCGCCTATGAGCGCCTTCAAGAACTCCTTGATACAGGCGTTCGAGCCGGAAAATCGCAGCGCTGGCGAATCGCATTCGGCCGATTGCGCGGACTGCGCCTGCATGGCCGTCTGCACGAGGCGCAGGCGTTGGCCGATCAAACCCAGGCTGAACTCCAGCCGCGCACCAACAGCAGCCAGCACGATGCCCTATGCCTGGAGCGGGCGCAAACGTGGTTCGCACTCGGACGTTACAGCTGCGTGCTGACTGAACTGGCGCCTCTTCTAAGCTTCGAATCAGGTCGCCGTCGCCCTGCGCGCAACCGCTTCCAGGCCGCGCGTCTGCTAGCCGTACGTGCTCAAGCTGCGCTGGGCGAGTATCGCCAAGCCGAGGCCAGCCTGGTTCAGGCGTGGAGCAATGATCCCGGCAGCCGGCAGCATCGGTTGCAGCTGCAGACCATGTACGGCTGGTGCATCGCGTTGCAGGGGCAGCTGGAATCTGCCGACCAGGCCTTGCAGCGGGCGCTGCACATGGCCGCCGACGCGACGCCGGC
>CAZFUH010000579.1:0-1790 GCA_964522235.1 uncultured Rhodanobacteraceae bacterium | reverse complement strand
TTTCGGCCATCCACGGTGACCACGGTTCTGGCGTTCAGCGGATTGGCTTCGCCGAGGAAATGTTCGGTTCCACTGATGGTCGTTACGCTGTGGTCTGCGAACGCAGTGCCGTCGCTCTGCGAATACAGCCAGCCGCCCCCAAAGCCCAGATAGATCAGTTTTTCCGGCTCGGTGAATGTGTGGATGCCCGACGTGACGATCAGGTCCCGACCGTCGGCGATGCCGTCTGGAGCGCTCCATGCAAGGGTTTCGGCACTTCCGCCGGTTTCGCTGAAGGACGCTGTCGGGCAGGCATCCATGCGGAACGGCGGGTGCTCGAGGTCACAGGCGCCACGCGCTGGCGTGCCGAAGTCGCGCGGTTCGCCCCGGTCAATGAGTGCGGAGTCCGCGCCCAGAGCCTTGGCCGGATGCAATTGCAGCGTGCAGGCCAGCACAACGATCAGCGTCAGCGCGGTGCGCTGCGACGGGCTAGCCATGAAACGTCTCCTCCAGTGCTGGTGGCCGAAGGACTCGGCCGGTCGCGATGATAGGCGAGATCCGTCGTCATGTCGGTCAGCATGCGCAGCGGCCGAGCGGAATCCGTCGGAACCCGGCGCGGATGCGGGTCGGATTACGCTGATTTGCGGCTGTCCTGGTAGCCCTGGTCCTGGTAGCCCTGGTAGCCCTGCCCATACTGCGTCTGAAGGTGGCGACCGCGGTATCGGCATAGCGTCGTCGGGTCAAATCGACTGTGCGGCCGATCCCGGTGCGGTCTGGAATATTCTGGAACTTCCTGTCAGACTGACGGTCGCAACGGTGCTCGGTGATCTGCCTGGAGATCCAGTCATGCCAACCAAATCCAAGCCGCGCTCTGATCCGGCATCCCTACCGCAACTGGAGGGCGACATCGTCGTTGAAACAACGACACTGAACTCGAAGGGTGGATCGTTGACCGCGACCCTTCGAAAGAACCTGCGAGTCGCATTTTCCGAGGGCGTTCACAAGGGCGCCGGGGCACTGCTCGACTTCGGCAAGCACGGCTCAGTAGTGCTGATTGCACCGACCGCGGCTGATTCCGGCCCGGAGGCCAGCCACCGCTACCACATCACTCGCATGAACGATCGGCGCTATGTTGTTGATGTTATTGATGATGAAGCCGAGACCGTGGATCCGGTCACGCAGGCGTTCCTGACCCTGATCGTCGAGCAGTTCAAGCACGGCGAACGCGAACTGGTGAGTCGCGACGACGCCATCTCCGAGCTGGACGACATCCTGTCGCGGCGACCGGTCACGCCTGACAAGGCATGAATCACCCGTCCCGCTGGACCGGTGCCTACGACCAGCGCTCGTTCATCGAGCCCTTGCGCAGACGCAGACACGAGCTGGAGGTCGAACTCGAACGACCGGGAGTCGACGCCGATTCCGCCAGGGGAGTGATCAGGCAGATCAATGAGCTCGGTCGATTCGTTGAAAAGATCAAGCAGATTGACGGCCCGTCGCCCTTGCTGCACCCAGTCCACGTGACGCCGCCGAACGAGCATCTTTTTGGGCTTCGCGAAGGACCATGGCGAGCGTACTTTCTGCTCAACCATGCCACTCAAGCCTACGTAGGAATCCTGGTCACGCATGGCGAGTGGCCAGTCTCGACCCGACTTGAGGAATTGCAGGCCGGCTAGCCGCTCGCGGCTGACTGGCAACGCTAAGGTCGGGTTCGCGCCGTGAATCAGAGTCCGAGCAGGAGCCGCTATGGAACGGAATAGTCGCTTCAAATGCACCTGAGTTCAGGCGTTGAGGATGTAGAAAAACCCCTT
>CAZFUH010000578.1:0-1791 GCA_964522235.1 uncultured Rhodanobacteraceae bacterium | reverse complement strand
TTCTTCTGATCGACGCCAGGGCATCGGGCCGACTCCGACCCGATGCCCCGGTTCCTGCTGAACGAATCTCGACAGCGGCGGTAGCGGTGTAGCCCGGCCCGGGTGCGCTGCGCCAACCCGGGCTACGCGCTGGTTGCCATAGCGCTTCGCTGACGTACCCGGGTGGTGATCAGCGTTGAGCACCGGGCTGCATCTGGCCGCCCGAGAGCTGGCCGGACTGCTGCATCTGCATCGCCATCTGCTCGACCTGCTGCCAGGCTTCGATGCCGCCCCGGTACCACAGCACATTGGTGAATCCGAGCTGGATCGCGCGCAGGGCCGCGTTGTACGACATCCAGCAGTGCGTGTTCTGGCAGTACAGGACCAGCGGACGGCTCTTGTTGCCTTGGCTGACCTGCTGCAGGAACTGGCCAAACTCCTGCTGGGTGCGATCGTCGAACGAACCCGGCGCCGAGGCGGGCGCAGCGTTCAAGGCACCTGGCAGGGTCGGTCCCGGCCCCAGGACATGCAAGACCAGGGCGCCGTTTTGCTGGCTGCCGTGCAACACCTGCAATACGGCATCGGTGGTGACCACCCGGCCACCGGGGATGCTGGTCGGCGTCGGGCCGTGCAACTGCGATTGCAGCTGCTGCTGCGGCGCAACCCCGTAGTCCTGCAGCTCCTGTTGCATCAGCTGTTGCAGCGGATTGCCGGCGACGCCGCCACCGGGCGAGGTCGCTGAACCATAGCCGGCTTGATGCGTTTGCGGTTGTGCGTACGGGTTCTGCCCTTGCGGAGCCTGCCCGTGCCCCTGCGGATACTGGCCCTGTCCTTGCGGATACTGGCCCTGTCCTTGCGGATACTGGCCCTGCCCGTGCGGGCTTTCGGCCTGCGGGTACTGTCCCGGCTGCGGTTGCGCCTGCTGTGGATACTGTGCCGGCTGCGCCTGGCCGGGGCCAAAACCCTGCTGTGCCGTGGCGGCTGTGGCGGCGATGAAGCTCAGGGCGATGGCGGCGGCGTTGACAAGCCTCCGGCTCGGCTTGCGGCTGTGACGGGACGTTGACGTCGGACGATGCAGGTTCATGGCGCTCTCCTGAGGACGGCTCGATCGGCTGGATCGGACGCGGACCACAGCGGCCCGCTTGTCTGGAGAGGCGGCAAAGACGGGAAAAGCGGCTCAGCGCGAATACCACCGCGGCAGCGGGCGGTCGCTTCGGCGGGTCGACTGACCCGCCGCGGGTTCTCGTGCTGACCGCAACGCCGGGCCCATCGGGCCCGGCGTTGCGGAGTCCGACGCGATCGTCAGGGCCGACGCGCGAGCTCGGTCTCGTCGCGCATCTTCGGCATCAGATCCTGCTTGGTGACGCCGAGCTTGAGCAGCAGCGGCGATGAATACAGCAGAGACGAGTAGGTGCCGATGATGACGCCGATGATCAGGGTCAGCGAGAAGACCTTCAGCGCCTCGCCACCGAAGAAGTACAGCACCGACAGGCCCATGATCGTCGTGATGCCGGTGATCACGGTACGCGACAGCGTATCGCTGCACGCGTAGTCGATGGTCTGCGCCGGCGTGCGCTTGCTCGAGGTTCGGAAGATCTCGCGGATGCGGTCGAAGATGACGATCTTGTCGTTGATCGAATAGCCGGCGACGGTGAGCAAGGCCGCCAGCGCCTGCAGGTCGAACGACTGCTGAGTGATGGCCAGAAACCCGGCTGTCAGCAGCACATCATGGAACTGGCCGGCCAGCGCCGCCAGACCGAAGCGCCATTCATAGCGCAGCGCGACATACAGCATGATGCCGGCCATCACGAA
>CAZFUH010000577.1:0-1813 GCA_964522235.1 uncultured Rhodanobacteraceae bacterium | reverse complement strand
TGGTGCAGCGTGTTGTAGACCGTCGCCAGCGACACCTGGGTGCCGGCCAGCATGGCCTCGCGATGCAGCGCCTCGGCCGTGACATGGCGGTCGCCCGTGGCGAACAGAAGCAGCGCAAGTTATTGATCTGAAGAGACAGCGTGGCTCTCCCGTCGGATTTCTCAAACCGCTTATTAAACTGGGCCACTACAAAGCGGTTTAGTTTGACTCACCCAACTGCCAAACCGAAGTCCATTTCATATAACTTATAACCGCACAAAGAACAACTGCTTGCAAAATCCAGCCCGATCAGGTCGAGCGCCGTCAGACAGATCAAACACTTGAATACCGTGCGGCTGCTCTACGACCAACTTGTCGTTCGCTCAAAACATATGGCCCGTCGCTCAGATTGAGATCGCACATTGATGACGGCATCATCAACCACGCGCTACGGGTGGAAAACAGGCGCGACTTCGGTTTGAATCTATCGATCCCATACAAGGTACATCCGCTCGCCCGGCTGAGCAATACTCAGGCACGCACATTGTTTCCGAACGCCGTGCGGCGGCGCCGTGTTCGGATCCTGCTCCTTAGCCGCGACTAGTGTCGCGGCCTTATGGCGTTGTATTGCGGCTGATTGGAAACGGGATCCAGTGCTCTCCGCTGAAGCGCCGTGGTGCTCTGCATCGTAACGGGTATGCCCAATGCGGCTTGTAGCTCTGCGAAGATAGTGCCTTCCTCGCTGTACGCGCATCGAGTTCTGATCACGGCGCCCAGCGCCCGCGGCAATGCATCAAGGCAGTTGTGCTAGCGCCAGCAGTCGGTCGGCCAGAATGGGATTGAGCGTACCGAGTGCAAAGCTTCGATTGCTCAGCGAAGCCGGATCGGCAGTGGGTTGGCATCGTAGGCCCCAGCAGGATGCCTAGATTGTCGACCAACACCTTGGCGGCGAAGCCCTGCTGGAAGGCCAGCTGGTTCTACCCGATCGCCGCTTCCATGCGCCCCGATGCTTGATGTGCTTGAGCACTTCCTCGACGCGTCTTCGCTGGTGATCAGGATCGATCGTTCGCGCACCGTCGGCACGTGCCTGCTGCAGCTGCTGCTCCAGATCGGCCATGTCGCAATTGCCGTAGCGGTAGCGCCGGGCCTTGCACAGGCGCACACCGTCGATGATCGAGGCGTGGTTCAAGGCATCGGAGATCACCGCGTCGTCCGGCCCTAGCAGGGGCTCGAACAGGCCGCCGTTGGCATCGAAACACGCCGCGTACAGGATTGCGTCCTGCTGCCCGAAGAAGTCGGCGATCTTCGCCTCCAGCTGCTTGTGCAGATCCTGGGTGCCGCAGATGAAGCGGACGCTGGCCATGCCGAAGCCATGGCTGTCGAGCGCGTCCTTGGCGGCCTGGATCACCTCCGGGTGATCCGCCAGGCCCAGGTAGTTGTTGGCGCAGAAGTTCAATACCCGGTGGCCGTCCGCCAGCTCGATTTCCGCCGACTGCGGCGAGGTGATGATGCGCTCGGACTTGAACAGGCCCTGCTCGCGGATGCCGTCCAGCTCGGCAGTAAAACGGTCGATGGCGGATGGTCGTTGGCTCATGCCGGGTCTCCAGTGGCTCGGGCCGGCATTGTCCGGCATCCAAGGCCGACAACGAAACCGCAGGGTGCAAGCCGACGCCGGGTCGGCTACCCTCTTGCTCTTTCCCGCCGCTGAACCCGCCATGACTCGCCTGCTCACCCTGGCCGTACCGGCCGTGCTGTTCGTGTCTGCCACCGCCATTGCCAGCGAAGGGCGCAAGCCGCCGCGCCTGGCTGATCCCGCCGTGCTGGCAACGATCCA
>CAZFUH010000576.1:0-1818 GCA_964522235.1 uncultured Rhodanobacteraceae bacterium | reverse complement strand
CTGGTCGCCAATTCCAAGGGCGGGTGTGGCAAGACCATGATCGCGACCAATCTGGCCGCGGCGTACGCTCGTGCCGGACACCCGACGGTGCTGATGGATTGCGATCCGCAGGGATCCAGCCAGCATTGGATTGCCCAGCGTGAACATTGCCCCGAACGCCTGCTGGTCCAGCCGCTGATCCCGGGCGAGCACCACCTGGCTCATCTGTGGAGCTTGCGCATCCCGCCGCGAACCGAGGTGCTGGTGGTCGATGCCCCGGCCGGCATCGACAGTGCCCAGCTCGCCGAGCTGGTCCGTCGCTGCGACCACCTGCTGGTGCCGGTTCTGCCTTCACGGCTCGATCTCTCGGTCGCCCGGGAGTTCCTGGACAAGCTGGAACGTCTCCAGGATGTGCGCAGCGGGCGTCTTCGGATCGGCTTGATTGCGAACCGGCTGCGTACGAATACGCTCAGTTCGCGCGAGTTGCTGCGCGGACTGGCGCAGAGCCGGCATCGTCTGGTCGGAATCGTGCGCGAATCGCAGTTGTTCGTGCAGGCGGCCTCGATCGGTTGCGGCCTGATCGAGTTCGACCGGCCGCGCTACCGCGAGCTGCTCGCCGGCCTGCGCGACGTCATGGCCTGGCTGCCGGCGCCGAAACCGAGCGAGCAGAACGCGGTTGCCGCGCCGTCGGGCTGAACGGCGATGCCGTGAGGGGCAGCGGAATTGGCCGGATCTTTCCCTTCGATCGCTTCCAGCGCAGGGGTCGAGCCGAAGCCGAGGAAGGCAAAGCGGGCTACGATAGTCGGCCGACCGAAACAAGCACCCGCATATGACCCTTGATCTGCACGTGATCATCCTGGCCGCCGGCGAAGGCAAGCGGATGCGCTCGCGTCTGCCGAAGGTGCTGCATCGGGTGGCCGGCCGGCCGATGGTGTCCCACGTGCTGACCACGGCGCGGGCACTGGCGCCGGTGGCGATCCATGTCGTCCAGGGCCACGGCGGCGAACAACTTCGGCAAGCACTCGCAGAGCAGACCGACCTGCGCTGGGTCGAACAAGCGCAACGGTTGGGAACCGGACATGCCGTCATGCAGGCGATGCCGGAGGTTCCTGACAACGCCCGCGTCCTGGTCCTGTACGCCGACGTGCCCCTGATCCTGCCGGCAACGCTGACGCGTTTGCTGGAAGCCGGTACCAGCGGACTGGCGATGCTCGCCGACACCCTGGACGATCCCTCCGGCTACGGGCGCATCCAGGTCGGCAGCGATGGCCGGGTTGCCGGCGTGATCGAAGAACGTGACGCCGAGCCACAGCAACGGGCGATTCGCCTGGTCAATACCGGCGTGCTGACTGCGCACGCCGCCGATCTGCGCCGATGGTTGGCGGCAATCGGCAACGACAATACCCAGGGCGAGTACTACCTGACCGATATCTTCGCGTTGGCGGCGGCCGAGGGACGCGGCGCGGTCTGCGTCGGCTGCCTGGAGCCCCTGGAGGCCGAGGGCGCCAACGACCCATGGCAGCTGGCCCGGCTTGAGCGTCGTTTGCAACGACGCCTGGCCCGCGCCCTGTGTGATCAGGGCGTGCGCATCGCCGATCCGGAGCGCCTGGACATCCGTGGCACGGTCACCGCCGCCGCCGATGTCGAAATCGATGTCGATGTTGTGCTGGAAGGCCGGATCGAACTCGGCGAAGGCGTCAGCATCGGTCCGTTCTGTCGTCTGCGCGATGTCCAGTTGGCGGCGGGTACCCAGGTTCGCAGCCACTGTGTCCTGGAAGGTGTGCTGACTGACGGCGTGGTTCTGATTGGTCCGTTCGCGCGCCTGCGTCCCGGCACCGA
>CAZFUH010000575.1:0-1828 GCA_964522235.1 uncultured Rhodanobacteraceae bacterium | reverse complement strand
TTGCGAACCAGCGATCGGGCGTGCTGGGAATGCGATCGATTCGAGCCAGCGCGGCATCGACATGCGCACTGGCGCCGGCAGGATCACCGCTGAGCAGGTCCACGGCGGCGACGCCGATCAGCGCCATCACCTGCAACATTTCCGCCCTGGACTCGCCGCAGGCGAGAAACTCACCGCGAGACTTGCCCGGTTGTCCTTGGACCAACAGGGTGGAGCCGAGTAGGCATCGATGCATGATCCGGATTGATTCGTTGTCGATTCCGCCGCTGTCAGCTGCCAGCACGGACTCGAGAAGAGTCTGTGCCTCGTACACGCTACCGCTGCGCAAGGCGGTCGCAGCCTGAAACTGTCGCAACCAAGCCCCGACCACTCCGTTCGGACCAGCCTGCAACAAGGCGTCCAGCGCAGATTGCAGCGGTTCGAGATCGCCGACCAGGGACCGCTCGAACACATCGTCGGAAAGCGTCTGAGTCGTCAACAGCGGATCACCCGAGGCATTGGCGACCGCGGCGGCCTCGGCCAGGCGCTCGCGGTAGGCTGGAATATTCCCGTGTTTGTGTTCGTGGTAGGCGAGCATGCGCAGGGCATGGAACTCCAGTCGAAACTGTCCCATGTTGCGCGCCTGTGCGAGCAGCGAACTCAGCGCTTCCGCAGCTCGCGGCGAGGTTTCTGGGCCGGTCTCCACCTTGGCGAGCACGGCATTGATTCGCGACGACAGCGCGAAGGTTCGGTCCCCTGCGGCATCGAACCGTTCCGCGGCACGTTCGAACAGGCTGAAATCGTGGATCTCGTGCTCATTGGCGAGATCGATCTCGGCCATCAACAGCAAAGCCAGGCCGTGCTCGAACGCCCATCCCGCGGCAGCGGCGATCTGCTCGGCCTGTTCGGCCTCGTGCCGGGCGCCGCCGAAGTCGCCGCTCAGCTTGTTGGCCAGTGATCGCAACAGATGGAGATCCATCCGGGTTTCGCTGGGATGGCCACGGGCATCGACTTGATCGAGCAGGCGCTTCGCCAGCGCGGGCTGCGCGATGTTGATCTGCGCGCGCGCCAGGCCCAGGGTCAGATGCAAGCGATGCGGGTGGCGGGCGGCCAGTTTCGAGTACTGTTGAAGGGCTTCGGTGTACTGACCTTTCAACGTCGTATGCCACGCAATGATCAATTCGTTGGCTTCGGCGGGAACAGGCGACAGCAGTCGCTGTGCCTCGACCAGATACTTCGCCGCCGGAGCCGGTTGCCGCAATGCGCCGTGGGCCTGCGTCAGCAGCCAGTGCGCAAGACCATGGTCCGGGTCGATCTGGAGCAGTTGTTCGCCCGCTTCGATCATTTGATGCCACTGCCGTGACTGCCGTGCATCGATCAGAGCACGGCTCAGCTCGATCGCCTCGGCGCGGATGCTCAGCGCCGGCCATGGCGCGTGCGATCGATGGGGCAACAGGGTCGCCAGGACTTGATTGGATGCCTCGTCAAGCAGTTCGACCAGGCGATGATTGCTGCCTTCCAGACGGATTTGATGGGGTCCGTTGCCACCGTCAATCCGGGCCTGCACATAGACATTGCCCGGCTTCAACGTCGATGGCCCCGACGACAGGACGACGACGATGGCAGCGCCATGATCGACCTCGGATGCCAGATGAGCCTGGTCGAGCAGGACCACTTCCGGCAGGATCGACAGCTTCCAGCCCAGCCACCCGTTCAGCAGACTGGTCGCGGTGTCGTCATCGCCGCGATCGTGGACCGGAATCAGCACGATCGAGATCGCGCTCTGCCGGTCATTGTTCCAGGCCCACAACATGGCTGCCGTCACCGCGATCGAGATGGTGGCCAGGAC
>CAZFUH010000574.1:0-1851 GCA_964522235.1 uncultured Rhodanobacteraceae bacterium | reverse complement strand
CGAACGAGGACATCCATGATCTGCGCCGTCAACAAACTGGCCGCGTGACCGCGTTCGACGGGAGGAATCGCGAGAAGAAGCAGGGCGAAAGCGCCAGGTTTTGGCTTCGTATATGCGAGATGCGAGTGCGGATTGCGAGCCGGGGCGCGAAGGGAGCCGGAACCCGCTTGACCCGTTAGCAGCCCCGGGCTGCTTTCGGCTCAGCGGTGGGCCATCTTCGCCAGCTTGCGCGCCACCCCGGCGCCCTTGAGCCAGCATTGCCCGAGTTCACGCGCCTTGGCCATCAGGGCGTCGACCGCACCGACTGCGCGCCAGTAGCGGCGCTCGATGCCGAAGACCTGGTCCTGCCATTGGCCGTCCGGCATTCCCAACCGTTTCAATGCCGCCGGAGGATCGCCGACGATGCAGCCGCGCTTGTCGGGCCGATGGACGCGTCCGGTCCAGTCGGTGAGGGCGAGGTATTCCGGCAGGGTCAGCGGCAGCGCCTCGGCACGCACGCTGCCGGCCACCGGCGTGAGCGGTTGGTCGGCCTTGATCCGGTCGCCATCTTCAAGCCGCTTCGCCACCGACGTGTGCGCGGAGGACTCAAGGTCGGGCGCGATGCCGGCACGAATGGGATTGAGATCGACATAGGCCATGCAGGCCATCACGGCCTGGTCGTCCAGCAGGGCCTGGCATTTGAAGCGGCCTTCCCAGAACCTGCCCGTGCAGCCGTCCTCGCGATTGGCGCGGCGGGCGATCGGCTCGCTCAGGCAGCGCATGAACCATGACACCGAGCCCAGTCGCTCGCGCAGCACGGCAATGCGCTCGGGATTGCCGGTGAGCCTCTGTGCGCGCAACCGGGTGGCTTCCTCGTCGATTTGATCGCCTTCGCGCACCGGGAACACCCGCATCCAGCGCTCGGCCACCTCATCGGCCGACCAGGACAGGGCGGCACCGGGATCGACATAGAGCACCACGTGCAGGTGATTGCTCATCACCGCATAGGCGTACACGCCCACGGCAAAGCACTCGGCCAGGTCAAGCAGGCGCGACTCGATCCAGCCCTTGCGGTGCTCGAAGCTTCGGCCGCTCAGCGTGTCCTCCCCGCACAGGAAGGCACGACGCACGCAGCGCGAGACGCAGTGGTAGTAGCCGGAGGCGGCAGGATCGACGATGAGATGGCGCGGCTGGGTCATGGGCGCAGTGTGGCGCGCTCATCGGCTCGTGTCTGTCGGGCTGCGACGCGCTGACGTGTAGGGAAAGTCCTACATCTGGCCGAACCAGCGACTCCTTGGGCCTGGGTGACCAAGGGGATCGGGTCCCAACCCAGTTCTCGAATCATGGATGTCCCGGTTCACTCGCTGAATCATGGATGTCCCGGTTCACTCTCCCGGTTCACTCTCCCGGTTCACTCCGGTTCACTCGGCTCACTTGCGGTTCACTTCTCCTCGGCAAACACGCGCGCGCTCGGGAACCTCATCCCGCCCGGCCGACCTGCGAAACGGCGCGCACCTGGTCCGGCCTGTCCGACCGGCCGGCCTTGATGCGATACATTGCCCGGTCGGCCTGCACCTTCAGGACTTCGGCGTTCTCGCCGTCATCCGGGAACATGGCGACGCCGATGCTGGCGCCGACGCTCAGCACGAGAGCGCGATGTCGAATCGGTTCAGACAGCGCATCGCGCATGCGCTGGGCCACCGCTGCAGCCTTGCTCGCATCCGTCGGCGGCGCCAGCAGCACCAGGAATTCATCGCCGCCGACCCGCGCCACCGTGTCTTCGCTCGCCACGCACCCGCTCAGACGCCTCGCGATCTCGCTCAGGGTCGAGTCGCCGACATGGTGCCCGTGGCTGTCGTTGATCGCCTTGAA
>CAZFUH010000573.1:0-1857 GCA_964522235.1 uncultured Rhodanobacteraceae bacterium | reverse complement strand
CGTCCGATGACGGCGCTGGCATCGGAGTCGCGACCGGCCGCGAGCAGCCAGTGGCCATAGCTGCTCGCGACTGCGGCGATCTCGGCCGGTAGGCCGCGCTGTTCGGCAGTGGAGAACGCCTGTTGGTAGCGGCCGTCGGTGCGCCCGGCCTGGTCTTGCGTCGCGCCATGTTCGGCGACGGCGAGCAACAGGTAGGGCGATGCTTCCGGCCGCTCGACCGCCGTCGATGGCAGCGCCGGTGCATCGACAGCGTCGCTGCGCAGGGCCAATAGCAGGGTCCGCGCACGGCGGCCGTCGTCGGTCGAGTCTGGCGCCAGCGCCAGGGCTCGATCGGCGTGGCGCGCGGTGCTGGCCTGATCGCCGCGCAACCAGGCCAGTTCGGCGCGGACGGCATGCAGTTCTGAACGATTCCAATCCTGAGTGTCCGCGGCCCGTGTCTCGACGCTGTCGAGCAGGGTCGTTGCCGCCTCCAGTTGACCGAGGCCAAGCAGGATACGAGCCCGCAACATTGTCAGGGACAGCAACACATCCGGATCGTCGACGCGCTCGCGCAACGCCCAGCCGCGATCGTTCATCGCCAGCGCGTCCAGCCATTGCAATTGCACCAGATGTGCCTCGACCGCGACCACCTGCGCCGAAAGCGCCTCGTTGACGGCGCCGAGCGACTCGAAGCGGCGGCTGGCGTCACCGGAATGGGCGATCGCCAGCGCCGGCCGCAGGCGCGCAAGTTCGAGCAAGCCCATGTTGTTGTCGACACTGAGGACGCCGTGCACCTCGCCGGCCCGTTCCAGGTGGACGCGGGCCCGGCCGAGATCGTTTGCGGCCTCGTCCAGACGACCCAGGATCAGGCGGGCGACCGCACGACCGTTCATGGCCCAGCCCAGTTCCGCCTGGGCCGTTTCCGGCGCCAGCTCGCCGGCGAGGTCGAAGTCGCGCTCGGCATCCTGGTCGCGGCCGATGCGGATGTTCAGACTGCCCCGGCTGCGCAACGCCTGGCTGCGCAGCCGGGGATCGGTGATGGCGGCCGGTCCGTCGATCAGCGCATCCAGGGCGGCATGGGCGATGTCGATTCGTCCCGCCCGGAACTCGATCTGCGCCAGGCGCAGGCGTACCCGTGGATCGTCGCGGTCCGGACCGGCGGCGGCAAGCAGAATCCGGCGCGCGGCATCCAGTTCGTTGGCGAGCAGGGCGGCTTGCGCGCGCTGCACCCGTTCTTCGACCGCGGTGTCGATGGTGCCGGTTTCCGGTGCCAGTTGGCCCAGAGCCGCCAGCAGGCGGTCTGCGGCCAGGCGCGCGGCGACCACGACATCGCGATGCTCGGCCGACTGCCGATGCCGGCTGCCATCGCGGCCATGGGCACCCAGGAGCAGGCGCCAGCCGCCGTCCATGCGTTCGGCGCGACCCTGGATCACGCGGCCGACATTGGCCGCGTCGGGGAATGCCTTGGGCGACGGCGTATCGGCGCCGCCGGAGTCGGGCAGTTGCGCGGCCAAGGCCAGGCCATGCTCGGTCTGAGGAACAGGCAGTCCGGCCTCGCGCAGGCGTTCGCCAATCAGGTCCATCAGGCCGAGGCGTATCCATGCGCTTTCGCCGCCGCTGTCATCGCTGACCTGTACCGGCAGGACGATCACGACGCCATCGTTCGCCTCGCCGATTGCCGGTGCCCGCAAGGTCAGAACGAGCGCGTACAGCATCGCGGCAACCGCCGCAACGGCGAACGCAGCGAGCGCGAAGCGCGGCCATTGCCGGTGTCTTGGCGGACGCTCCGCAGCTGTCGGCGCTGCGGTCTCAAGCGCAGTGTCCTCGTGCGCCGGCGATCCGGCCAGGGCCGCTTCGGTCGAACACACCCAACGATAG
>CAZFUH010000572.1:0-1857 GCA_964522235.1 uncultured Rhodanobacteraceae bacterium | reverse complement strand
AGGCCCGGCCCTGGCCGTCGTAGACGAACCAGAGGCCGAACAGGACGTGGTTCGGTGCCGGAAACTGGAACAGGCTCAGGCCACGGCCGCCTTCGCCGGCGACACTCCACTGGCCGGTGTAGTCACGGGTCGGGCCATTGGTCGAACCGCCGCTGGGGGAAAGGAATTGCTGGATGTTCGGGTAGACCTGGTCGAAGCGCGAGTACGAATCCCAGTTGCCGGCGGTGTCACTCTGACCGGAGTTCGCGCAGCTGGCGGCACCCCCGATCAGACCGCCGCGCAGGTAGAAGCTGTTGCTGTCGCTGGTGAACAGTCCGGAGCCGCTGCTGCCACCCTCGGTCGTGCCTTCGTTCCAGTTCACGCGCCAGCTACTGGAGATTGTCTGGCCAGGAATATTGATCCCTGCGATGCGATTGAACACGCCGCGGCTGACCTTCTTGCGGTCGCCCGATGGGTGGTGGATGCCGACGATCGGGGCACTGGCGGCCAGCGCCTGCGAGCTCCAGCCGGCGAAGGCGATCGGAATGCCGGTCGGCAAACTGCCGCGCAGCTCGAGCAGCAGGGCATCGCTGCTGGCCGCGGAGAAGCGCAGATCGGCGCCGCCGGTCTTTTGTACGTTCGGCCCGGCCTGGTTGCTGCCGCAGGTCGGCGTCTCGTTCTGCCAGAACGTCGACAGGGTATTCGCCTCCGCCTGGGTATTGATGCAGTGGTGGGCCGAGAAGAACCACAATCGTGTAGTGCTGGTATCGGTGTCGTTGAGCAGGGTGCCGGTGCAGGTGAAGGTCGAGCTGCCGGAGGTGAAGACCATCCGCGCGACGGCATTCTTGGCCGTCTCGTAGGGCTGGCCGAGGGTGGCGACGCGGCAGACGACATCAATGTTGCAGGCGCCGGAATTCTTCATCGCCTTGCCCAGGTCGGCGTCGCCATGCAGGTCGACCAGCAGGTGCGAGACCGCGACCACGGGCATCGTCGCTGGCCCGCCATCGGCATGGAAGATCTCCAGCCGCTGGCGTTCGCCATCACTGACGGCGGTCCAGTACACGCCATCGGCATCGAGCTGGGTGCGGGCTTCGGCGACGGTTGCGCCATAGATCAGGTCGGGGTACGCGGAACCGGCAATGCGCAACTCGGCATCGTCGGCCAGACCTGCCAGATCCAGGCCCAGGCGCAGACCCTCGGCGCTCGGCGATCGAACCTCGACCACCGCGACCTGGCCGCCGGCCACCGGCTGCCAGTGCAGATCGTACGCAGTCTTGCCGAGCTCGCGGCCGAGTTCGCGGCCGATACCGATCTGCAAGGCCTTGACACCCGGCGCGGCGTTCGCGGCCAGCACCGCCTCGATACGTTCGTCGGACAGCACAGGAAGGTCAAGCTCGCTGACGGCGACCCGAGCCAGCTCCGGCGCGCGCCAGCTCAACCAGGTCTTGGCCTCGGGCTCGATCCAGACCTGCCGGCTTTCAACCTGGATCGTATCGGCACGGAGATCGAAGCTGGGCGGCAAGAACAGGGCCGCCAACAGCAGCGACAGCGATCGTGTGCGAACGTACATGGCGGCTTCTCCTATGGCGGTGGCTCGATGCCGGCGCGGGTGGGTCGCGGTGGCGGACAAGCTCGCGGGCGCTACTGCTGAATACGCAGAAACCGCCTTCGAGCTGTCATTGCCGGACGCTAACAGCGATCATACCGAGATTGCCTCGGGCTAGGAGCCTGGGCGGCAGAAGCCGTCCGGGCTGCAAAGCCGCCTGACGCGGTCCATATTTCCGTCGCTTCTTGCCCCATAGCGCTGCTATGGGGCGGCGAAGCGCCGAAAATCTGTCCTCGCGCAGTCAACTTTTCGCCTCGAACGTTTCTGCCGCC
>CAZFUH010000571.1:0-1875 GCA_964522235.1 uncultured Rhodanobacteraceae bacterium | reverse complement strand
GCGCAGGCCGCTGCCTCCGAGCGGCACGAAGCCGGCGATGCCGAAGCGCTCGGACCGCAAGGGCGTCGGTCCCAGGGCCGGCGGGTATTGATTCGGAAACAGCAAGCTGCCGGTCAGGCTGGGCGAGGTCGCCGCAGCAAACGGGGAATCCATCTGCCCGCGTGCATGGCCGCTCATCGGGCGCATCGGATCCAGCCAGCTGAGGCCATAGTTCAGGCGCAAACCGAGCAGGCCGCTGCCGGACTCCAGCTGCATGCCGACACTGGCTCCGGACACGCTGCCGGGCAGGCCGCCATAGCCGACCGGGTCGCAGGCGCCGAACGGGGCCAGACGGACCAGGTCGGGACCCAGGCACGGCGCCAGCTCGTGGCCCTGGTCGTCGCCACCACGAACATCCAGGCGCAGGCTCGGGCCATTGCCGGTCGCGGCGGTCTGGTGTGGGTTCAGTCGCGGCAGCGGCTGCTGCTGCAAGGGCGGTGCGGCATAGCCGTCCAGCGGGCTGCTGGACAGGCGCACCCTGCCGTCCGGATCCAGTACCAGGTGCAGGCGAACGCCGTCCTCGCCCAGGGTCTGGGCAAGTGCAAACGTCGCCGGCATGGCGGCGATCAGGGCGACTGCAAGGCGGGCTAGGATTTTCATGTCTCGAAACTCGGAACTCCAAGCGTCCGACAAGTTCCGCAGGGGCCAGTACTTCGGACACATATGTTAACCGAATCCGAGCTGAGAAACCAGCGAAGCAGTTCGCACAAACGGGCTGAAAACACGGGTATCCCGGTCTCCGGTCATCCCTCACAGCAGCAGGCGCGCACCCTGGATCAGGACCACCAGCATCAGGATTGCGATCAACGCCACCCGGATGCGATTGGCGATCCTGGCCGGGTCGCGCGGCGGCTGCGCTCGCGGGCGAAACTGCAGTGCGGCCGAAGTATCCTCGTCGCGATCGTAGCTGGCCGGTGCCATCAATCCGGCAGCGCGAAGCACGGCACGAGCCTGCGGCAGGTCGCCGTTGTTCAGCACCAGCACGCGCGGCCAGTGGCCGGGATCCTGGCTCTGCCGGTAGTCTGTCGAGCGCCAACGGTTGCGGCGGAACTGTGGCCCGAACAGGAGTCGGACGCCGATGCCCTCGGCCTCCATGAGCTTGGCGACCCGTTCGGCGTTTTCCAGCCGCGGGGTGGTGTAGATGATGCGCATGGGCCGAGCATAGCGCAGCGCGTCATGGTGGCGGTGCCTGCGGATGAGGAGTGGCAATGAATGGTGGAACCCTGGCGGTCGACAGTATCCCCGACGGTGGCGCGACCGAACTGGCGGGCGGCGAGCACGAAGGCAGCATCGTGGTACTGCGTCGGGGGCAGAGCGTCTATGCCTACCGCAACGTCTGTCCTCACGCCGGGCGTTTGTTGAACTGGGCGCCGGGGCGTTTTCTGTTCGACCATGGCCGGCTGGTCTGTGCCGCCCATGGCGCCGTGTTCCAGTTCGAGGATGGCGTGTGCGTCGATGGGCCATGTCGCGGCAGCCGGCTGATGCCGGTGCCGGTCGAAGATCTGGGCAACGGCCTGGTCCGGATCGGCACAGGGCCGGCTGGTTGCTGACTCGCCTTCGCTGCAACCGTTCCGACGGCAGCAGCATCCTGGATCGATGTGAGCGCTGCCTTTGCCATTGACGTTGCACCGGACCTGCTGGCCAAAGCCAGAGCCGGCGAGCTGCCGGCATTGGAGCGCTTGTACCGGTTGTTCGAACAGCCGGCCTACACCCTCGCCCTGCGTCTGCTGGGAGATGCCGAGGACGCGCGCGAAGTGCTGCACGATGCCATGCTGGCCGCGTTCGGCCGGCTGACGCAGTACCGGGCCGAGGCGCCATTCTGGGCCTGGCTGCGGC
>CAZFUH010000570.1:0-1878 GCA_964522235.1 uncultured Rhodanobacteraceae bacterium | reverse complement strand
CGTGGGTTGCCCGACGCTCTCGACGCTCCCTTCGCGATGAAGGCCCATTGCGGCCTCTGCGGTCGTGTCGCAACACTGCGACAGATTTCGCAAGGCAGCGATCCGGCGGCACTACCAGCTGCTGATTTGCTTGATTCCGGTTGCTCGGAACCGCTGGCACGGAGATTGCTTTTTTCAACCGGTCTACACCGGAACCACCCGATGCCACTCACCCCCTCGCACCTGCCAGGTCGGCGGGCCGGGGTAGCACCATTCCCGAAGTGCAATGCACGGCCCGCCGGCGAGAATTCTGTGTCTCCTAGCGTCGCGGCTGCGTGCGCTTCGTCCGCGGTATCAACTCGAACTGGAGATTCCGACATGCAGATCCGCTTCCTGTTCCTGATTTCCGCCCTGGCGCTGGCCGCTTGCGGCGACCAACATGCTTCCATGCCGGCGTCGGATTCCGTCGCCTCGGCCGCTTCTGCAACGGCACCGGCTCCCGCAGCGCCGCCCGCTGCGTCCGCGCCCGCCAGAACCGCCACGCCGGCCCCGGCTGCTACAACGGCGCAGGCCCCGCCGCAGCGACTGATGAGCGATCTGGACCTCGCTGCTCCGGTGCCCGTCGATGCCCTGCACAGCGCCTGGTTTGCCTGGAAGGATCAGCCGGTTACGTTGGGCGGCTTCGTGCTCACCAAGATGCGCCACGCGTTCATCACCGGCTCGGCCCAACTGACCGACCGCGCCGGCGGTACTGACCTGCTCGCCACCTGCCGCATGCAGGACAGCACCCAGCACCGCGCCAAAGTCGACCAGCCCGTACTGTTGCGCGGGCGCGTGATCGGGATCACCACCGCCACGCCAGGGCGCAAGCCGGCACTGGAACTGCAGGACTGTGCCCTGGTCTCGATCGGCGACGACTTCCCGCCCGACACCCCGGCGCGACCCGGCCAGGACGCCGCCATTCCCGTCGCCACCCTGCATGCTGCCGTCACTGGATGGCTCGGACGCGAAGCAAGCGTGGTGGGCGACTTCCACGGAAACACCTATTCCAGCGCCAGCGACGAGACCCGCGTCGACCTGAAGGGTACGGACGGCAAGATCGCGGTGGGCTGCAACCTGGAAGGGTCGGTCGAGATGCCGGCATCGGTTCTGTCGCAGCGCAGCGGCGTGCAGATGCGCGGCACCCTGGGCGAGGCCGCGTTCGACCGCGTCACGCTCAACGGCTGCCGCTTCATCAATCGCTCCTGAGATTCGGACGATGCGATCCGCCTGCCTGAGTTTGCTGACCGCGGTTCTGTTGCTCGCGGGTTGCGGTCAGCCCGAACCGGAACGCTCAGCCCCGCCCGCGTTCACCGTGCGCATCAACGGCGAGCCGGCCACGGATCTGGTCCGCGCCTTCGCCCACGTGCGTCGCATCGATCGCGCCACGCGCAACGCACAGCTTGGGCTGCCGCCGCCCACCACGCCGGAGGCCACCCTCTACGGCATCGAGCTGTTCTCCGACGCCACCGGCATGGATTGCGCCCGCCTGCTGCTGGCACAGCATCACCCGGTGCCGGACGAACGCTCGGTCGGCCTCAGCCTGGCGGAGGGCGAAACCCGCGGATTCGTGCGCGTGGGCAACTGGAATCGACCCACTTCGGAGATCGAACTGGTCACGCTACCCGCGCGCGTCGGCGATACGCTGGTGATGCGCCTGCGTCAGCCGGTGACCTGGAACGCCGATGGCGCCGACGGGCGCCGTCGCCGCTTCGAGCTCGGCGGCGAGTTTCGTGGGCTGTACTGCGGGGAGCAGGTGGGCGGCTGAGTGCGGGAGAGGTAACCGGGAGAGGAGGCAACCGAAGAGGCGGGACATCCACAATTTTGCGGAGAAACGTGGAGGTCCCTAAGCTCCCTCTA
>CAZFUH010000569.1:294-1879 GCA_964522235.1 uncultured Rhodanobacteraceae bacterium | reverse complement strand
CGGTCCGGCGTTGTACACGCCAACCACGTAGTTCAGCAGTTGCCCCGGGCGGACGTAGTCGCGACTGACCGCAACCGTGACGCCGATATCGGCGCTC
This sequence comes from uncultured Rhodanobacteraceae bacterium, assembly GCA_964522235.1. GTDB lineage: Bacteria > Pseudomonadota > Gammaproteobacteria > Xanthomonadales > UBA2363 > Pseudofulvimonas. Next base: position 1,782 of record CAZFUH010000569.1, on the reverse strand, counting down.
GCTGCAGTGTTGCTGAGTACAAACTGCACCGGCGCACCGGCGCCACCGGCAGCGGTGATGATGTAGTCGCCAGTCTCGCCGTTCGCGACCGCGGTCACCGAGGCAATGCCGTTGCCATCGGTCGTGGCCGAGCTTGCCGACAGTACAGCAGTGGCGCCGCTGCCCGGAGCATTGAACTCGATGCTGATGCCGGGCACCGGATTGTTGTGCGCGTCGCGCACCTGCACCACCAGCGGCTGGGCGAAGGCCATGCCGATAGTTGCGCTCTGATCGCTGCCACCGATCAGGATCAACTGCGCCGGAATCGTCGCGATGCCAGTGCCCCGAACCGTCAGGCTGGCCTTGCCGGTATCGCTGACGACGAATACCTGCTGCTCGAAGGCACCGATCTGGGTCGGCACGAAGCGGATGCCGATCGTACAACTTTGCTGTGCTGCCAGCACGAACGGTACTGCCGGGCAGTCGCCGCCAACAGCCTGGAACGGTGCCTGCATGGCATCGACTGCTGTCACCGTCAGCGCGCTGTCGCCGGTGTTGCTGAGCTCGAACAGGGCCGGCCCGGCAACGATGCCGGCCGGTACTGGACCGAAGTCGAGCAGCGGCGGCGTGATCTGCAGCGGAGTGCCGCCGCCGCCTTCGACCTCGAGTTCGATGACATAGGCGGCGCCCTGCCGGGTCGTGCCGTCGACCGTGGTCTGCCAGGCGCCGATCAGGGCGGTGCGGCCATCGAGCGAGACGGCATTGCCGAACTGTGCGTTCACCGGATCCTGCGGCGCCACCAGCTTGGCCCGCTCGGTCCAGCTGGTGCCGTCGCGGGTGTAGACATAGCTGGCACCCTGATCGTCGGCAAACAGGGCACCGACCGCCAGGACATCGCCATCGATGGCAACGGCAGCGCCGAACCAGGCACTTGCCGGCAGATCGGACGGATCCAGGCGCGCCTGCTGATTCCACCCCGAACTGCCGCGAGTGAACACATAGGCGCGCCCCCGATTGTCGTCGACCTGGTAGGCGCCGACCAGGACCGTGGTCCCGGACAGCGCAACCGCACCACCAAAGCGGTGCCCGGGCGCGCCATCGTCGGCGAGCAGACGCGGCTGCTGTGTCCAGGTGCTGCCCAGGCGATGGAACACATAGGCCGCGCCCTGGGCGTCGTTGCCGCCGGGGTCGGCGAAGGCGGCACCGACGGCTACCGTATTGCCATCGATCGCCACGGCGTCGGCGAACAGATCGAATGCCTGACCGTCGTCGGCGATCAACTTGGCCTGTTCGGTCCAGATGCCGCCGCTGCGCACGAAGACATAGGCCGCGCCCTGATTCATGTTGCCGCCGACGTCGGCCTGCCGGGCACCGACCACGGCGGTATCGCCATCGAGTGCGACGGCAATGCCGAACGTATCGTCGCTGACCGTGTCGGAACCGACCAGTTTCGCCTGCTGGCTCCAGCTCGTGCCGTTTCGGGTGAAGACATAGGCGGCGTTGGTGCCG
>CAZFUH010000569.1:0-284 GCA_964522235.1 uncultured Rhodanobacteraceae bacterium | reverse complement strand
CACCGATCAGCGCGGTATCGCCCGACAGCGCAACGCTGATGCCGAACTGGTGGAACTGGGCCGGGTCACCGGCGACCAACTTGGCCTGTTCGACCCAGCCATCGCCGTCGCGAACGAAGACATAGGCCGCACCCTGGTTGGTGTTGCCACCAATGTCGGCGGCGTCGGCGCACGAACCACCCTTTCACTGCGGCCCGAGCGCGTCGAACTGAACCCCACGCCCGGCAGCCTGCCCAATGTGCTCAACGGCATTGGAACATGGACTGAGCGAGCCCACTGACCTA
>CAZFUH010000568.1:0-1879 GCA_964522235.1 uncultured Rhodanobacteraceae bacterium | reverse complement strand
CTTGAGCGTGATCGGCCGACCGTCGGCATCCACACCGAGGGCATCCTTCTCGATATCGAAGCGAATGGTGCCTGCGATGGCATAGGCCACGACCAGCGGCGGCGAGGCCAGAAACGCCTGCTTGGCGAACGGGTGGATACGGCCGTCGAAGTTGCGATTGCCGGAGAGCACGGCGACGGCGTACAGGTCGCGCTCGACGATTTCCTGCTGGATCTTCGGATCGAGCGCGCCGCTCATGCCATTGCAGGTGGTGCAGGCGAACGCGACGATGCCGAAGCCGAGTCGTTCCAGCTCCTGCTTCAGGCCGGCTTCCTGCAGGTACAGGGCAACGGCCTTGGAGCCGGGCGCAAGCGAACTCTTCACCCACGGCTTGCGGCTCAGGCCGGCACGATTGGCGTTGCGTGCGAGCAGGCCGGCGGCGATCACGTTGCGCGGGTTCGAGGTGTTGGTGCAACTGGTGATCGCAGCGATGATCACGGCACCGTCCGGCATCCGGCCCGGCTCCTGCTGCCACGGCCTGGCAATGCCTTTGGCGGCCAGTTCGCTGGTCGCAAGGCGTGCATGCGGGTTGGACGGGCCGGCCATGGTGCGCACGACGCTGGACAGATCGAAGTTCAGCAGCCGCTCGTACTGTGCCTCGATCAGCGTGTCGGCCCACAGGCCAGCCGTCTTGGCATAGATTTCGACGAGGGCGAGCTGCTCGTTGCTGCGGCCGGTCAGGCGCAGGTAGTCCAGGGTCTGCTGATCGATGTGGAACATCGCCGCGGTCGCGCCGTACTCGGGCGCCATGTTCGAGATGGTCGCGCGGTCGCCCAGGGTCAGGCTGGCGGCACCTGCGCCGCGGAACTCCAGCCATGCGCCGACGACCTTGGACGCGCGTAGAAACTCGGTCAGGGCAAGCACCAGATCGGTGGCAGTGATGCCCGGCTGCGGTCGCCCACTCAGTTCGACCGCGACGATCTCGGGCAGGCGCATCCACGACGCGCGTCCGAGCATGACGTTCTCGGCCTCCAGGCCGCCGACGCCGATCGCGATCACGCCCAGGGCATCAACGTGCGGGGTATGGCTGTCGGTGCCGACACAGGTGTCGGGGTAGGCGACACCGTCACTGACGGCGATCACCGGCGACATCCGCTCCAGATTGATCTGATGCATGATGCCGTTGCCGGGTGGGATCACATCGACGTTGCGGAACGCCTTCTTCGTCCAGTCGATGAAGTGGAAGCGGTCTTCGTTGCGGCGGTCCTCGATGGCTCGATTCTTGGCGAAGGCATCGGGATCGTAGCCGCCGCATTCGACCGCCAGCGAGTGGTCGACGATCAGTTGTACCGGCACCACCGGATTGACCAGGGCCGGGTCGCCGCCTTGATCGGCAATCGCATCGCGTAGCCCGGCCAGGTCGACCAGGGCGGTCTGGCCGAGGATGTCATGACAGACCACGCGTGCCGGAAACCAGGGAAAATCCAGGTCGCGGCGCCTTTCGATCAACTGCCGCAGCGATGCCTGGAGCGCTGCGGGATCACAGCGCCGGACCAGGTTCTCGGCCAGCACCCGTGAGGTGTACGGCAGGGTGTCGTAGGCGCCGGGCCGTATCGCCTCAACGGCAGCGCGAGCGTCGTAGAAGTCCAGCTGGGTGCCGGGCAGGGGCTTGCGATAAGCACTATTCATCGGGCTGGCAGAATCCTGTTCGCAACGGGCGGGCGACCGGTCAGAACGCAACCGGCAAGCAAGGTCAGCCCACTATTGTGCCCCGTATGGCAATCCAATGCCTCGCCCCTCACACTTCTCACTCCTCTCCACTCACTCCTCGCTTCTCGCTTCTCTCCACTCACTTCTCACTCCTCTCCACTCACTCCTCACTCCTCTCCACTCACTCCTC
>CAZFUH010000567.1:0-1886 GCA_964522235.1 uncultured Rhodanobacteraceae bacterium | reverse complement strand
GCCACCGTGGCGCCTCGACGCCTCGGCGAGGGGCGAGTCCATCCAAGTACAACAGCCCCGCCGCGTTCCAGCGGATGGCTCGGCGGTCGCAGCAGAAGGTTCATGAAGAACGCGGGCGAGCTACGACAGGCCCAGCGCCCGGCGCAGCTGCGCGCGATGCGCGTCGATATCGACGCGCAGCACGATGTCGGCGTTGTCGGGCCGGCCGCTGCGGCGGCGCCAGTCGACGATGCTCTGGCCACGGCTTAGGCGACCGCTGGTCTCGATTGCCAGCGGCCGCTGCGCGCGCTCGCTGATCGCGTCCGGGCACAGCACGACGGTGCTGGCGAGGGCATCGGCCGGGGTGAAGTGATCCTTGCCGACGCGGCGGTAGAAGTCGCGCGTCTTGCGCGAGATCGCACGGTAGAAGCGCGCCGAAGCGGTGTCGGCCTGCAACCAGTCCTCGAACTCGACCAGCGGCACGCCATGGCGGCCGACCGCCTCCCAGTCGACCACGGTCGCGCGCGGGCCGCGTGCGAAGCACAGCGCGGCCGCCTCGGGATCGAAGGCCAGATTGAATTCGCTGGTCAGGTACTCGGTATTGCCGTGCGCGGTGACGGCGCCGCCCATGCACACCCAGGCGCGCAAGCGGCTGCTCAGCTCGGGGTCCAGGCTCAAGGCCAGGGCGAAGTTGGTCAGCGGACCCAGGGTCAGCAGCACGACCTCGCCCGGATGCCGTCGGCTGGTTTCGATCAGGGCCAGGGCCGCATGCAGTTGCTCGGGCGCCTGCCGGGACGGCCGGTAGCCGACATCGCCAAAGCCGTCGAAGCCGTGGACATGGCCGGCGTCGTCGGCTTGCCGGGGCAGCAGCGGCTCACCGGCACCGGGATGCACCGGCAGCCGACGACCGATCACATCCAGCAGCTTCATGGCATTGCCGGCGCAGGCACGAACGCCGACGTTGCCGCCGACGATGCCCAGGCCGAGCAGCTCGAGATCCGGTGCCGCGCACAGCATCAGCAGGGCCAGGGCGTCGTCGACCCCGGGGTCGGTATCGATCCACAGTTTCATGGCCGGATTGTCTCACGCCGCGCGCGCGGCTAGCCTGCGTCGATGACCAACACCTCCCCTGTCCGGCGCGTGCGCCGCTGTTTCCTGTTTTCCTGTCTGCTCGTGCTGTCGTCGCTGCCGGCTTTCGCCGAGAGCCCGGCCAGCCAGAGCCCTGCGATCGACGGCCTGCGCGCGCAGCTGGACAGCGCCGCGCTCGACGACGGCCAACGCACGCGCGCCGGCGAGCTGCTCGATGTCGCGGCGGCGGCCGAAACCGAAGCCGATGCCCTGAGCGAGCGCGCCGCGGCTCTGCGCTCCGGCGCAGCCGAGATGCCGGCACGGATCGAAGCGTTGCGGCAGGCGATGGCCCTGGATCGCGACGAGGTCAATCAGCAATGGCGGCAACGCCTGCCGGCCGATGCCGATCCGGAAACCCTGGAACGCCTGCTGGAACAGGAGCGCAGCACCCTGGTTCGTCTGCACGCCGAGATCGATGCGGTGGCGACGGAGCTGGCCGAGGCCTTGTCGCGCCCCGCCCAGGCCAGCGCCGAGATCAGCGAGCTGCGTCGGCGCCTGGAGGAGGCGCAGGCGGCCGTCGTCGCCGGCGACGATGAGCCGGCGATCCTGACCGAGGCCCGTCGCCTGCGCCGCGGCGCAGAACGCCGGCGCCTGCAGGCCGAACTGGAGCTGCGCAGCAGTCAGCAGGACGGCGCCAGCGCGCGTCAACGTCTGCTGGAACTGCAACTGCGCGAGCTGCGTCACCAACTCAGCCTGCACGAGCCACGCGTCGCGATCCTGCAGCAGCGCATCGCCGACCTTGGCCGACAGGAGCTGGAACGCCTGGCCGAGGATCTGCG
>CAZFUH010000566.1:0-1908 GCA_964522235.1 uncultured Rhodanobacteraceae bacterium | reverse complement strand
CGGGATCCCCGGGTTGGATGACCGGCACTTGATCGATACGGCCGATCAGCGCCTGCGTGCGATCTGGCGATTCAGTCGAGTGGCGCGCTTTCCGGGCTCGGGATGGCTGGCGAACGCATCTGCGCCGCGCTCTCCAGAGTGATCGGCCAAGCGGTTGAGCGCGGCCACGGCAGCCGCGGGATCCTTGCCGTGCCGCCGCAGGAACTCCAGCCCGTACTCATCGGCTTCGGACTCATTGCCGCGAGAGTAGCCGGCCTTGATCAGTTCTTCGACCAGACCACCAAGTTCGGAACCGGCGATGGCACCGGCGACATTGCTTTGACTAGCGACACCTTTGCGTGCCGCTTGCGCGAGGTAGGCAGTTCGGAAGCGGCCCTTGGTGTGTCCCTCCTTGACATGGCCGATCTCGTGACCGATGACGAAGCTCAGCTCGTCGTCGGTCATCAGGTCGAGCAAGCCGGAATAGAAGCGGATCGATCCGTCCGGCAGTGCGAACGCGTTGATCGTGTCGTCGAGGTAGACCTTGAAGTTCAGCGCAAGGCCGTCCTCGTTGCCGTGCGCCGCGACCAGGCGAGCCAGCCGTTGCGCGTGGGCATGGTTCGCCGGGGCGATACGGTGCTGGGCATCAAAGGCCGCAGCTGCCTGGGCGCCGAGTTCGGCGATTTCCGCGTCACTGAGCGTCAGCCCGCGAAGTGCGTCGCGCCCGGCGCTGACTGCCATCGCGTTGTCCTTGCCGCCGCCGCCGATTCGGCCAAGCAGACCGCCGCGCTCATTGGCGATCGCATCGGCGGAGGAAAGCAAGGGCAGGGCGAGTGTGAGAATTGCGAGATAGACGTGGTTTTTCATGGTCGGATAGGGGTCGGTTTGTTGACGGGAGAAGAGGTTTCCAGAGGCGCACGCGAAGTGAGAGGGGCACCGAGCGTACGCCTCCGGAAACAAGTGGGACCGGACCGTTCGCCCGGTCCCGTGGAGGTACTGCGGGGTGCACGAGGCGAATGCCTCATGGCGGGGACTTGGCTATAGTGCGCTGTCCGCCACAGGGGGCGACGACGATGGGCTGTCCTCGAGTGGCACAGGTTGCTGACGTCAATGGGTTCGCGCTCCCGGTTTGCCATGACCGGCCGCGTGCGGGTTCGGCGAGCGGCCGGATTGTCGGTGGCGATCTGGTCTGGAGAGGTGGGATGAGCGTCAAAGACGACAGCGCAACCGAATTGATTCAGCGCTGGCAGGCGGGCGACGCGGCGGCACTGAATGAACTGCTTCCGCAGCTCTACGCCGAGCTCAAGCAGCTGGCGCGAGCGAGTCTTCGGCGGGAAATGGCCACGATCGTGACCCTCCAGCCGACGGCACTGGTGCACGAAGCCTACCTGCGCCTGCTCGGGGGTGTCTCGATCCCGCTCAACGACCGCAACCACCTGTTGGCGATGGTCGCCCGGCTGATGCGTCAGGTACTGGTCGATCGCGCCCGTGCTCGACAGGCGGAAAAACGCGATGGCGGGCAGCGGGTGACGCTGAGCGACCTGGTGCAGGCCGACGCAGCGCTGGATGCCGACATGCTGGCACTGGACGGCGTGCTGCGGCAATTGGAGAGCATCGATCCGCGCAAGGCCCAGGTGGTCGAACTGCGGGTGTTTGGAGGGCTGGATTTTGCCGAGATCGGCGCGGTGACCGGAAGGTCCAGAGCAACCTTGGACCGGGACTTTCGCACCGCCCGGGCATGGCTGCACCGGCAGTTGGTCAAGGACGAAATGGAGACGAGATGAAGGCGAAGGGAGACATCGATCAGGGCCAGGTGCTTGCCCTGCTCGAGGAGGCGCTGTCGACGCCGACGCACCTGCGTTCGACCTGGCTGCAAGGGGTCGAGCAGCAGCACCCGGATCTGGCCGACGAACTGCGGGCTTTGTTGCG
>CAZFUH010000565.1:0-1914 GCA_964522235.1 uncultured Rhodanobacteraceae bacterium | reverse complement strand
TAAAAGGTGCCGGTCACGAACAGCTTGGTCGGTCCGCCAAAGCTGTCGGCGAAGAACACCATGCCGCCACCGCGCTCGTCGAGCGAGGTGTCCAGAACCGGTACTTGCGCCACGAAGCTGCCATCAAAGCCGAAGATCAGGACATAGGCATCCCGCACGCTGCTGAGATCGGTGGTCTTGCGTCGATCGACGAGCACATAGAGATTCTGGCCAAAGACCTTGAGATCATGGATCGCGACAAATTGCGGCGGGTCGACATTGGGATAGACCAGGTAGCGATGTGGCTCCAAGCCTGAAGTCGGGAACCGGTATGGACCGGCCGTCCAGGCCACCGCGGAGCACGGTGTGCGGTAACGGACCAGGCCAAGGTTCCACATGCCATTGGGCGAAGGATGGAAACCGTGACGCGGAACCAGGGCGGCGACGACGATGTCGCCGTCGGGCAGCCGTACGGCCTTGCGGCCGCTGGCCTGACCCTTGGGGTTGGCGATGAACCGATCAACGACGGTGCCGCCGCACAGGCCGGTGGTGTCTACGACGTGGGGGTCGTCGGAAAGCGCCAGCAGGCTGTCGGTCTCGGCCGCCGGCAACAGCGGCGACTGCGCCACCCCTACCTGAGCCCATCCCACCAGTGCGGCAAAGGCGAAGGCCGCCGGCAGGCAGCGGGCAAGCGTGTGGCTGAGCGCCGGGCGAACGGCGGATCGGAGGGTTGAGTTGAACATGGCCATCGACTCCGGTGGGTGGTCATCGCTACCCACGCGAAACCGGGGCGAATCCCGACAACCGCAGATGCGGCGGAGCCTCAGGCAAAGATGCCGACGTCGGCCCGCTCGGCGATCAACGGGTCGACGTCGTGTACCTGTCCGCGTTTGCCGCCGTCAGCGCACCAGGGCCAGCGACAGCCATGGGACATAGGTGATGATCAGGACCGCGAGCAGCAGCAGGAAGAAGAATGGCAGGCAGGCGCGGACCAGGGACCAGATCGGCTCGTTGAACCGGTAGCTGGCAATGAACAGGTTCATGCCGACCGGCGGCGTGAAATAGCCCAGCTGCATATTGGCCAGGAACAGGATGCCCAGATGCACCGGGTCGATGCCGTAGCCGAGCGCGATCGGCAACAGGATCGGCACCATGATCACGGTCGCCGAGAAGATGTCCAGCAGCATGCCCAGCAGCAGTAGAAATGCGTTCAACAACAGCAGAAAGGTCAGCGGGCTGTCGATGTGCTCGCGCACGGTCTCGAACAGACGTGCCGGCACCTCGGTGTCGACCAGGTAGTTGGTGAATGCCAGCGAGACGCCGAAGATCAGCAGGATCGCGCCGACCAGGACCATCGATTCGCGCATCACCGCGGGCAGCCTTCGCAGCGGGATCTCGCGCCGGATCACCACCGTGACCAGGAGCACGTAGAGCGCGGTGACCGCGGCGGCTTCGGATGCGGCGAAGATGCCGCCATAGATGCCGCCGAGCACGACGATCGGAAGCGGCAGCTCCCAGGCGGCGTCGCGCAGCGCAGCGACGACTTCGCGTCCGCCCTTGACCCGATGCATGGGCGGCAGATTGCGGCCGTGCCAGAACGCATAGGCACCGAGCAGCACCAGCATCAGCAGCGCCGGCAACAGTCCGGCACGGAACATCTCGTCAACGCCGACCGATTGCGCACTGCCGAACTGCTGGGCAACGACGGCGTACAGGATCAGCGGCAAGGCCGGCGCCAGCAGCAGGCCGAGACTGCCCGATGTGGTGATCAAGCCGAGATTGAAACGACGCGTGTAACCGGCCTGGCTCAGCGCCGGATACAGCAGCGCGCCCATCGCAACGATGGTGACGCCGGAGGCGCCGGTGAATGCGGTGAACAGGGCACAGGTCAGCAGCGCGACCATCGCCAGACCGCCGGGCAGCCAACCGAGCAAG
>CAZFUH010000564.1:0-1924 GCA_964522235.1 uncultured Rhodanobacteraceae bacterium | reverse complement strand
GGAATCGATCAGCATCGCCGGTCGCCAGGAATCCGTGCCCGATCACGCTAGCACATGCTGGCGAGTATGGGGCTGGACGAGGCCGAGCGTCGCGTGGCGGAACGGCGCAGCCTGCCGCCGCGCCGTTCCGCCACACCGCCACACCGCCACACCGAATCGAAGAGTTCACGGCGAGCGCTCCTGCTGAGCCGGACTGGCCGGGCCAGGCTTCAGGCGCTGCCACAGCGTCCAGAAGAACCAGGTCAGTGCCAGACACCAGGCCAGTCGCAGTAAAACCGAGGTGACGAACAAGAGGAAGTTCTCGAAGTCGCCATAAGGGATGACGAACAGTCCTCTGTACAACTCGTAGCTCTCGGTCAGGGCAACCAGGCCGGAGCAGAGCAGGGCGAGCAGGGTGGCGATCTTCATCAGTGAAACTCCGATTGCATGGCGCAGGGCAAACAGCAGCAGGAATAGGCTGAACACGGTAGGGAAAACGGCCCAGGAGGTGAGCAGCCACGTCGATTCGATGGCGTGCCATTTCCACTCTCCCGAGAATGACCAGCGGAACTGATGGTCGATTGCGTGCAGATAGTCGTTTAGTCGTTTCCACGCCAGCACCGCGCATATTCACAGCCCGATGCGGCGATCGACATCGACACCATCGCGTGGCGTCGCCGTCGATGATCCATCGCTCTGGCCCACGGCTGATCCGCCGGCGCGAACCAGGGCGAGGATGAGTTGAGCGGCAAAGGCGCCGACGACGGCGAGGATGCCGACCGTGCCAATGGCGTTCGGGAAGCTCTCGTACCGACCCAGCGATGCGGCATCGATCAGCATCAGGGTCAGCCCGAGAAAGAACACGTAGTCAATCAACTTGCTCATCGAGGTTTCTCCGCACAGGTTTCACTCGCAGCGGTCGACGGTGAAGGCGAATCCACGCTGCTCAAGTTCGGCGATCGAGCGGCCAGCCCGGAGACCAACGGCACCGATCAGAAAGTTCTGCTGGCCCTTAGATTCAATGCGGAAAGGACCCTCCCGCTCTGTTTGGCCCTGTCCGCTGCGCACGGCGACCGCGACCAGCCTCGGCTCGACGTTGGTGTTCAGCCAGATAGGCTTCCAGCTGCTCGCGCAGGCGCTTGCGCGCCGACACATCACGGCGATCACGATCATCGACAGAGTCCACTGTCCCACCTCGGCCTGGGTTTGGCGGTTGTACTGCAGTGCCCAGTCGGAGGTCTGGCGAACCTTGTTGACGAACAGGGCAAAGACGATCAGTTCGAATAGCCCCAGGACCAGGGTCATGCGACCGACCAGGCGGGTTCCGCTCAGGCTGGTGTCGAGGGTGGCGCGGTCATGGGCGTTCATGGGGCGTGCTCCGTTCGTGGTCTCGACTTGGGTGTGGCGCGACCGCACTCAGTAGCGCGGGGAGTTTTTCGACGTAGGTTGCGGGGCGGACGAGTGCCGCGCGCATCTGATTGGGACTACGGCGCTTTTGAATGCGTGCCGGCGTCGTCGAGACGCTCGATCAACCGGATGGTGAATCCTTGGTAGAAGGCGTCGTCGTTTGGGCTGCGAAGAGCGTACTGCCGCACGTAACTTTCGGAGTCGATTCCGTTGCGAGGTGAGCCCCGATATCTGGGCGGCTCCGGGACCCGAGTGATTTCGATGACACCTGTTTCTCCTGGTTTCAGCACGTCGGCGTGAACCACGGCCTTGGCGAGGTTCGATCCAACCGCATACTGATCTGTTCCCCATACTTTTCCCGGACCAGCGGCACTAGCTGTGATCATCAGATTCATTTTCCGACCCTCGGCCAGATTGAGTTCACGTACGGTTTCAGGCGCATAAGATGCGTCATGGCGGGCAAATGCTTCCTCGATGCGACGGCGCTTGTCCGCTTCGGCCTGCTCGGCGCGGCGGCGCTCGGCCTCCTGGGCGGCGT
>CAZFUH010000563.1:0-1937 GCA_964522235.1 uncultured Rhodanobacteraceae bacterium | reverse complement strand
GGCCAAGTGTTCGAGGTGACCTACGGCGTGCCCGAGACGGACAAGCCGCTCAAGGTGTCGTTGGCCTGGACCGATGCCGCCGCCGCCGCCGGTGCCAATCCGACCCTGGTCAACGATCTCGATCTAGAGGTCGAAAGCAACGGCCAGCTGTATCGGGGCAATGTCTTCAGCGGCGGTCAGTCGGTTACCGGGGGCAGCGCGGATACCTTGAACAACGAGGAAAATGTCTTTGTCGCGAATCCCGGCAGTTCGGTCACCGTGCGGGTCATTGCCCGCAACCTGCCCGGTGATGGCATCCCCGGCAACGCGACGCTGACCGACCAGGATTTCGCCCTGGTCTGTCGCAACTGCGCCGAGCAGGAGAGCTTTACGCTGTCGGTGACGCCTTCCAGTCAGGCCGTCTGTGTCCCTGATGATGCGCTCTTTGACATCACGGTCGGTTCCATTCTCGGCTATGACGAGGCGGTGACGCTGTCCGTGCTCGGTCATCCGGCCGGCACCACGGCCCAGTTCAGCAGCAATCCGGTGGTTCCACCGGGAGCCAGTCAGCTGCAGATCGGCAACACCGGGGCGGCGGCAGCCGGAGGCTATACGCTGGAAATCACCGGCACCAGTATCGATCAGACCAGCAGCGTTGAGCGCAGCCTGCAGATCGCCGCCGGGGAGCCGGCTGCGCCGTTGCTGCAAAGTCCGGTCGACAATGCGGTGAACGTTTCGTACACGCCGACCCTGATCTGGCAGATCGCCAGCCAGGCGGCCGGGTACCGGGTGCAACTGTCCAACGATCCCGGCTTCGGCAGCCCACTGCTGGACGAGACCGTGTCCGGCACCAGCATCGACGTGACCACGCCGCTGATGAGCAGCAGCGACTACTACTGGCGTGTCCAGGCGGCCAATGTCTGCGGCGACGGTGTTTGGTCGCAGATATTCCGCTTCCGCACCCAGGCGGCACCGGGTGATTGCGACGTCAGCGCGATGCCGGTCACGGTATTCGAAGAAGACTTCAGCAACGGCATGGGTGGCTTCGCCACCACCGGCAGCGTCGGCGCGTCAACCTGGGCGATCTCGAGCGCGCGGCCGAGTCCGGTTTCCGGCGGCAATGCTGTGCTCGCGATCGATATCCCGTCAGCGTCCGACCAACGCCTGACCTCGCCACCGATTGTCTTGCCGACCGGCCACTCGCCGCTGACCCTGCAGTTCTGGAACGATCAGACCTTGGAACCGCGGGCTGCCGGTGGGTGCTGGGATGGTGGAATTCTGGAAATTTCGACCAATGCCGGCGCCAGCTGGAGTCAGATCACAGGCGCGGAAATCCTGCATCGCGCCTACGACGGAGCGATCGGGACCGGCAATCCGCTGGTCGGTCTGCCGGCGTGGTGCGGTGATCCGAGGCGGTGGGAAAACTACATCGTCGACCTCGATGCCTATGCTGGTCAGACAGTACAGTTGCGCTGGCGCCTGGGCACCGACGGCTCGGTTGGTCGCGAGGGCTGGTATGTCGACGACATCCGGGTGCGCGGCTGCCAAGCCGGCGGCCCTTCGGACGAGGCCGACCTCGGTGTCGCGATCGCCGCCGTGCCTGATCCGGTGCTGGCCGGCGACACCCTGACCTACCTGGTTCAGGTCGACAACCACGGCCCCGACGCCGCCAACGGCGTTGAGCTGAGCCTGACGCTGCCGGCGCAGGTGACCTTCGCTGCGGCTGTTGCCGGCGTTCCGCCATGGACGTGCAGTCCCGGTGCCGGCATCGTCACCTGTGAACTGGCCGGTATCTTGCCGGCCGGCAGTTCCGCACCCGATCTCGATATCGAGGTCACGGTATCGGCGGCGGCCGCCGGCGTGATCACCACCCAGGCCAGCGTTGTCAGCGTGGTCAACGATCCCGACACCAGCAACAACGATGCCACGGTCGACACCGTCGTGCTGGATCCGAACGA
>CAZFUH010000562.1:0-1939 GCA_964522235.1 uncultured Rhodanobacteraceae bacterium | reverse complement strand
GGGTCTGGTGATCAACCGGCCGGCCGGGTTCGCGCTCGGCGACATCTTCGACGAACTGGCGCTGAAACCGGCAACGGAGGCGATCGCCGCCCGACCGGTTCTGATCGGCGGCCCGATCCAGTCCGAACGTGGCTTCGTCCTGCATGCGGCCGATGAACGCAGTTGGGATTCCAGCGTCCAGGTCGCTCCGGACCTGGTGTTGACGACCTCGCGCGACATCCTCGGCGCAATTGCCGAAGACCGGGCTCCGGAGCGGACCCTGTTCGCACTGGGTTATTCCGGCTGGGGCGCCGGTCAACTGGAGCGCGAGCTGATGGCCAACGCCTGGCTGACCGTGCCGGCCGACCGCGCCGTAATGTTCGAAACCGCGATCGAAACCCGCTGGAACGCCGCCATCGCCCTGGTCGGGATCGACGCCAGCCGACTGTCTGGCCAATTCGGACACGCTTGAGCTTAGGGGTGGATGGCCCATGCCGGCAGCACCGACAACGACCACGACGGTCCCGGACACGGTGCTTGCATTCGATGTCGGCAGCCGCCGGATCGGGGTCGCGATCGGCCAGCGCTTTACCGGCGACGGCCGCGGCCTGGCCGTGGTCGGCAATCCCTCACATGCACAGGCGCTCGCCGCGATCGCCCCGCTGATCGCACAATGGGCACCTCAGGCATTGCTGGTTGGCCGACCACTGACCTTGGACGGCGGCGAGCAGCCCGCCAGCGAGCGGGCGCGCGGCTTCGCCCGTGCACTGGGCCGGCGCTTCCAACTGCCGGTCTATGAGGTCGATGAGCGCGCCAGCTCACAACTGGCCGCGCGGCGCTTCGCAGAAGGCCGGCGCACCGGACTGAAGCGGCGCAGCGATGCCGAGCGACTCGACGCCGATGCCGCCGCGGTTCTGATCGAACGCTTCTACGACAATCCAGTCCCTTTCCTGCAACCGGAAGCCGAACCCGAATGATCCTGCGCCAGTTGGTCGACATCGACAACCTCGACCGCGATACCGCCCTGAACCTGCTCGACCGCGCCCAGATGATGGGCGAGGTCGCCGCCGGACGCAGCATGCCGCTGACCACCCTGGCCGGACGCACGATCGTCAATCTTTTTTTCGAGAACTCCACGCGCACCCGCACCTCGTTCGGGCTGGCGGCGCGCCGGCTCGGTGCCGAGGTCGTCGACTTCCATGCCCACACTTCATCCACTGCCAAGGGTGAAAGCCTGCTCGATACCTGGAGGACGATCCATGCAATGGGCTGCGATGCCTTCGTGGTCCGCCATGCCGCCGATGGCGCCGTCGCCGAACTGGCCGAGCAGATCGGCCCGCAACAGCCTCTGGTAAACGCCGGCAGCGGCACACGCGCGCACCCGACTCAGGCCCTGCTCGACGCCCTGACGATACGCCAGCACAAGGGCGACTGGTCCGGTTTGCGCGTGCTGATCGTCGGCGATATCCGGCATTCGCGGGTCGCGCGTTCGAACCTGAAGTTGCTGCCGCTGCTGGGTGTCGGCGAATTGCGCGTTGCTGCGCCACCGCAGTTGCAGGCCCCCGACCTCGCCGAAAGCGCAAATTTCCGCGTCTACGATCAGCTGGATCGCGCCCTTGACGGTTGCGACGTGGTGATGACGCTGCGCCTGCAACGCGAGCGCATGGCGGCTGCGAACATTCCCGACACCGCCAGCTACTTCCGCGCATGGGGCATTACCGCGCAACGACTGAAGAAAGCGGCAGCAAATGCGATCGTCATGCACCCGGGGCCGATGAACCGTGAAGTCGAGATCGCCTCAGAGGTCGCCGATGGCGCACAGTCGGCGATCCTGGATCAGGTCGGCAACGGCGTTGCCGTACGCATGGCGGTACTGGAAGCGATCCTGGACAGGCGCACAGGAGACTGCGCGGCAGAAACGTTCGAGGCGAAACGGATGCCATCGTCATTGAGTGCGTCG
>CAZFUH010000561.1:0-1943 GCA_964522235.1 uncultured Rhodanobacteraceae bacterium | reverse complement strand
GTCTGCAGAAGATCGACGAGCGCCTGTGTCGGTTGGTGGAGTGTCGCTTCTACGCTGGCATGACCGAGGAGGAGACCGCCGAGGCCCTGGGCATTTCAGACCGCACGGTGCGCCGGGACTGGCTGCGCGCGCGCGCCTGGTTGAGGCAGGAGCTGGCCACCGGGCCGGGCAGCGAAACATCGTGAAGCGCCGCCAACCAAATGGCGAGGGTGTCGACCGGCCGACGCTGGATCGGCTTCTCGCTGAGCTGCTGGACCTGCCGCCCGAGCAGCGCGAGGCGCGTCTTGCGACCTTGCCGGAACAGCAGCGCAGAGCGCTGACGAGCCTACTCGACGCGGCCCTGGCCGAGGACGACTTCCTGCGTCCGGGTGGCGCACTGAGCGCCGGCTTGATTGACGAGGCCCTGGCTTGTGAGGACGAGTCACTGCGGCCGGGCGACCTGCTGGGTGCCTACCGGATCCTGGAGGAAATCGGAGCCGGCGGCATGGGTCGGGTGTTTCTGGCCGAACGCGCCGACGGCCTGTTCGAACGTCGGGTCGCCATCAAGCTGATCACCCTCGGCTTGATGCCTGCAGATCTCGAGCGCCTGCAGCAGGAGCAGCGGATCCTGGCCGGGCTGGTTCATCCCCATATCGCCCAGCTCTACGACGCTGGACTGACCCCCGCCGGTGCCCCGTTCCTGGTCATGGAGCACGTCACCGGCGAGGCGATCGACGCCTGGTGCCGGCGTCAGCAGCTCGATCTGCGCCAGCGCATCGCCCTGGTGATCGCGCTGTGTGGTGCCGTGGAGAGTGCGCACCGGCAACTGATCGTGCACCGGGACCTCAAGCCAGCCAATGTCCTGGTGGATTCAGACGGCAGGGTCAAGTTGCTGGATTTTGGCATCGCCCGGATTGTTCAGACCCAGGAGATCCGCACACCAACCTGGACCGGCTCAGCAAACGGACCGGCCGAGCAGACCTTCGGTAGCTCGGCCCTCACCCCGCGTTATGCCAGCCCGGAACAACGTGCCGGCGCACCTGCCACCACCACCTCCGATATCTATCAGATCGGTCTGCTGCTCTGGGAGCTGGTGGTCGGCCGGCCGCCACCGCTGCCCGACGCTGGCGCGCCAGAACTGCCGGCGCCGTCGCGACAGACGCCCTTGCGCCTGAGCGTGCCGGCAGTGGACCTGGATGCGGTGGTGAGCAAGGCCCTGGCGACCGATCCGGCGCAGCGCTATGCATCGGCCGATCGCCTGCGCGAGGATCTGGAGCACCTGCTGTCCGGGCATCCGGTGGCGGCCCGGCCAACCTCTCGCAGCAACCGTCTACGCCGTTTCGTCGGACGGCACCGGCTCGCCAGCGGCGCCGGTCTGGCGGCGCTGCTGCTGGTGCTCGGACTTAGCATCAGTTTCACTCTGCGGCTTGCTGCGGAGCGGGACGCCACCCGCCTGCAGGCCGAACAGGCCGAGCGGGCGCGGCTGGAGACCGAGCAGGTCGTGCACTTCCTCACCGACCTGTTCCGCCGGTCAAATCCCTACAGTCGCCAGGCCCGACCTATGGCCGAACTCAGCGCCCGGGAACTGCTCGATGCCTCCGCGGAGCGCCTGGCCGATGCCCTCCATGAGCAGCCCCTGGTGCGGGCGCGCCTGCTCGACGAGGTGGGCCGGATCTACCGTCATCTGGGTCTGCTGGATGCCTCCAGGCCTCTGGTTGAGGAGAGCCTGCGACTGCGGGCGGCCGACCCTGGTGTGCGGCCCCTTGAACTGGCGCACAGCCATCTGTCGGTCGGCCGCAACCACCTGCAGCAGGGTCAATTCGAAGCGGCCAGAGGGCACATCGACTCGGCCCTGGCGCTGTTTGTGGAAATCGGCGACGAGCACGGTCGTGCCTCGGCCCTGGAAGCCCTCGGCAACCTCCAGCAAGCTCGCGGAGAACCGGAGGCGATGGCCACCCTGGAGC
>CAZFUH010000560.1:0-1949 GCA_964522235.1 uncultured Rhodanobacteraceae bacterium | reverse complement strand
CGAGAAAGCCGGTGATCGTCGCCGCGACGAAGGCCAGGGCCAGCTCGCCCCAGGCTTCGGCGATCTCGGGCGGCTCCAGCCAGTACTCGAGGATTGCGTAGCCGCTGGCCGCGAACATGGTTGGAATACCCACCAGGAACGCGAATTCGGTCGCCGCCGGACGCCGGTTCAAACCGGCCAGCATCGCGATGAAGATGGTGGCGGCCGAGCGCGAGGTACCCGGGAACACACCGGCGACGACCTGGGCCAGTCCGACCAGGATCGCAATCGTCCAGGTGACCTCGCCGCGCTCGGGCCGACGTTCGGCCAGGCGTTCGGCGACCAGGATCCAGATGCCGCCGAGCACCAGCGCCCAGGCCACCGGCGTCACGGTTTCGGGCAGTTCCCAGCCGAGCAGGCGCACCGGCACGCCGACGACTGCGGTGACGCCGAAGGCGAGCGCAAGTTTGCCGACATAGTCGCGGTGCACGCGCTCGCGCAATCCGGTCGCCAGAAGCCACAGGCGCTCGCGAAACACCAGGGTCACGGCCAGGATCGCACCAGCCTGGATGACGATGTTGAACAGGTCCGAACGCTGGCCGAGCCAGTACTGCGCGATCAGCAGGTGGCCGGTACTGGATATCGGCAGAAACTCGGTCAGGCCTTCGATGATGCCGAGCAGCAGGGCGACAAGATGGTCCATGGGCGGGTTTCGGGGAGCAGGTCAGGAATGGGGCAGGCAGCGCGGAAGACTACACGACTCGCCAGCGGCTGTCGGTGCGAGCCTCAGCTGCACCCATTTGGTGCAGGACTGGTCGATATTGGCGCGATCAAGTGGCAATTCGCGGCGCGGAATCGAGGTTTTTCTGACTTTTTCGGCTGGCATGGGGTTTGCATGCGTAAGGCCACCTGATTTCCCTTTCGCCTCATCCAAGGAGTTCCCATGTCTGCCGACAAGGTCGCCAAACTGATCAAGGACCACGACGTCGAGTTCATCGACCTGCGTTTTGCCGACATGCTCGGCAAGCAACACCATGTCACCTTCCCCGCCCGCGCCGCCGACGACAGCCTGTTCGAGGACGGCAAGATGTTCGACGGCTCGTCGATCTCGGGCTGGAAAGGCATCAACGAATCGGACATGGTCCTGATGCCCGATGCCGACAGTGCGGTGCTCGATCCGTTCACCGAACATCCGACCCTGATCCTGACCTGCGACATCCTGGAACCGGCGACGATGCAGCCGTACGCGCGCTGCCCGCGCTCGATCGCCCGCCTGGCCGAGGCGTATCTGAAGTCGACCGGCATCGCCGACACTGCGTTCTTCGGGCCGGAACCGGAATTCTTCGTGTTCGACTCGGTGCGCTGGCACAACGAGATCGGTCGCGCCGGCTTCGAGATCGACTCGGAGGAAGCGCACTGGAACAGCGGCCGCAAGTACGACGGCGGCAATACCGGCCACCGGCCGGGGCCGAAGGGCGGCTACTTCCCGGTGGCACCGGTCGATTCACTGTCCGATCTGCGCGGCGAGATGTGCAAGCTGCTGGAGGCGATGGGTCAGATCGTCGAAGTCCACCACCATGAGGTCGCGACCGCCGGCCAATGCGAGATCGGCACCCAGTTCAACACCCTGACGCGCAAGGCCGACGAGCTGCTGATGCTCAAGTACGTGGTCAAGAACGTCGCCCATCGCAATGGTCGCACCGCAACCTTCATGCCCAAACCCCTGGTCGGCGACAACGGCTCCGGCATGCATGTGCATCAGTCGCTGAGCAAGGACGGCAAGAACCTGTTCGCCGGCGATGGCTACGGGGGTCTTTCGCAGCTGGCGTTCTGGTACATCGGCGGCATCTTCAAACATGCGCGCGCAATCAATGCCTTCAGCAACTCGTCGACCAACAGCTACAAGCGCCTGGTACCGGGTTTCGAGGCACCGGTGATGCTCGCCTACTCGGCCCGCAACCGCTCGGCGT
>CAZFUH010000559.1:0-1952 GCA_964522235.1 uncultured Rhodanobacteraceae bacterium | reverse complement strand
TCTGGGTCAGACCCAGGGCCTGGGCCTCCGGCTTGATCTGCAGCTGGATCTCCTGGGCGCCGGAATCGAAGCTGGACGAGATGTCGTAGACGCCGGCATAGCCGCGCAGGTAGTCGACGATCTCGGTGGCGGCCAACTCCAGCTGTTCGTAGTTCTCGCTCGACAGACGCAGGTCGATCGGCCGGCCTCCGGGGTTGGTGCTGGCAAAGATGCGCAGCTCACGCGCGCCGGCGATCTCGCCGACCCTTTCCCGCCAGCGGTTGGTGATCTCGTAGGCATCCCATTCGCGCGTCTCGCCCTTGGTCATTTCGACGACCATGGTGCCGCCGGTATCGCCGTTGGTGAACACCAGGACATGGCGAATGAAACCGGTGTCGGTTTCGAATTCGCTACGGTACTCGGCGTCCAGTTCCTCGATCGCCGACTGCATGCGCTCCAGCGCGGCATCGCGCGTCCGTGGTGAAGTGCCGTCGGCAAGGCGCAGCTGTGCGTTGATGAAATCGCTGGGTACGTCCGGGAAGAATATGAAGCGGACCTTGTCGCCGCCGAGCAGGCCGACAGCGAGGATCACGCTGGCCAAGAACAGCGCCAGGGTCGTGCCGCGAAAGCGGATCGCTTTTTCCAGCAACGGCTTGTAACGCTGCAGGATGATCCGTTCCAGGCCGCTGCTGAAACGGCGCTGGAACCTGCCCAGCCAGCCCGGCTCGGCCTTCGGCGGACTCATGCCGGCCAGATGCGCCGGCAGGATCAGCTTCGACTCAATCAGCGAGAAGAACAGACACAGGATCACGACCCAGGCGATCGAGCTCAGGAACACGGCAATCGTGCCCTCGACGAACATCAGCGGGGCAAAAGCCGCGATCGTCGTCAGCACCCCGAACGTCGCCGGCATCGCGACCTTGCGCGCGCCGCGGATCACGTTGTCGATATTGTGGCCGTGGCGCTGGGTTTCGGTGTACGCGCTTTCGCCGATCACGATCGCGTCGTCGACGACGATGCCGAGCACCAGGATGAAGCCGAACAGGCTGAGCAGGTTGATGCTGGTCGCGAACGGCCCGACCGGCATCAGCCAGAGGGCACCGAGAAAGCAGATCGGGATGCCGATCGCGACCCAGAACGCGAGCTTCAGGCGCAGGAACAGGGCCAGACACAGGAACACCAGAAAGGTGCCGACCATCAGGTTGCGCACCATCATGCTGAGCCGGTCCTTCAGGTAGAACGAGCTGTCGCCCCAGACCGAAAGGTTGACCCCCTCCGGCAGGTTGTTGCGCTTGTTTTCGACATAGCGGTTGACGGCATTGCTGATGTCGATGTCATTGCCTTCCTGACCGGAGATCACCGACATGCTCAGACTGGTCTGCCCGGCGAACAAGGCGTAGTCCTCAGTCTCGGCGAATTCGTCGCGCACGACCGCGACATCGCTCAGGCGCAGGCGGGTACCGTCCGGGTTGGTGCGCAGGACGATGTCTTCGAACTCGCTGCCGGTGTAGGCCTGCCCCTTGGTGCGCAACAGAATGTCGCCGGCCTCGGTCTTGACGCTGCCGCCTGGCAGGTCGATCGACGAACGGCGCACGGCCTGGGCGACCTCGTCGAAACTCAGGCCGTACTTGCGCAGGTTGGCCTCCGACAACTCGATTGCGATCTCGAATGCGCGGTCACCGACCAGATCGACCTTGCGCACGCCGGGCAGCAGCAACAGCTCGTCACGGACCTGCCGCGCCAGGGTCTTGCGCGTGCGATCGTCCAGGTTGCTGCCGTAGACGGTGACCCAGACCACCTGTTGCTCAATGAGTTGTTCGGCGATCACCGGCTTTTCGGTTTCGGCCGGGAAGTTCGGAATCGCGTCGACCCGCAGTTTCACGTCGTCGATGGCCTTGGCCATGTCGTAGCCGGTCAACATCTCGATGGTGACGATGCCGGCGCCTTCCATCGCCGTGCTGCGGATTTCCTTG
>CAZFUH010000558.1:0-1969 GCA_964522235.1 uncultured Rhodanobacteraceae bacterium | reverse complement strand
AGCGCGAGGTGCCCACGGCCATCCACGACTGGCTGCAGGCCCGAAGCTAGCTTCGCGTTGCGGCCGTGAGGCCGCCGGCTCCGGATGTGGCGCTGACGCCGAGCAAGCTCGGCGCTACAACGGATCGGCTACGCGCCGTTCTGTTGCCGCGGCGATCGGCAGCGACAGATCAAGGCCGACCGGTCACCGGCACGGCCGATCCAGGCCGCAACTTGTAAACTTGTAGCGCGAAGCTTGCTTCGCGTTGCGGCCGGCAGGCCGCTCGCTCCGGTTGTGGCGCTGACGCCGAGCAAGCTCGGCGCTACTACGATTCGGGTGTTGGCTCTACGGGGTCGAGTCGAAGCAGCCGGCCACGGGAATCGTCGCGCTCATCCTCGAGCAGCCAGATCGTGCCATCCGGTCCCTGTTCGATCTCGCGAATTCGTGCACCCATGTCGAAGCGCTCGACCTCCCGGGCATCGTCGCCGTCGAATTCGATCCGCACCAGGGCGCGCGAGGACAGACCGCCAATGAAACCGTTGCCGCGCCAGTCCGGGAAGCGATCGCCGCTATAGATGATGAAGCCGGCCGGCGAGATCGCCGGTACCCAGCTGATGACCGGTGGCTCGAATTCCGGTCGGGTGTGGTGATCGGGAATTGGCGTACCGTCGTAGTGGTCGCCGTTGGAGACGATCGGGTAGCCATAGTTGCGGCCGCGCTTGATCAGGTTCAGTTCGTCGCCGTGACGCGGACCCATTTCGTGCACCCATAGCCGACCATCGGCATCGAAGGCGATGCCCAGCGGGTTGCGATGACCCAGGGACCAGATCTCTGCGGTGGTTCCACGTCGGTCGTAGAACGGGTTGTCGGCTGGCGCCGAACCATCGTCATGGAGCCGGATGATCTTGCCCAGTGATCCCTCCATGTCCTGTGCCGGATCGAACTGCTGGCGCTCTCCGGCCGTGATCCACAGCATTCCATCCGACCCGAAGGCGATGCGATGGCCGTAGTGGCCGTGGCCTTCGACCTTCGGCAGCTGTCGCCAGACCACGGCCGGCTCCTGCAGCTCGCCGCCGCCGGCGTCGTCCAGGACCAGGGTCGCGCGTGCAACGACGGCGCCGCTGGTGCCCATGTCGCCGTCTTCGGCATAGCTGAAATACAGCAGATGATTTTCACTGAACTTCGGATGCGGCAGAACATCGCCAAGCCCGCCCTGACCGGCATGGATGACGTCCGGGACGCCGACAATCTCGCCGATTGCGCCGCGGTCGAGATCGACCAGCTTCAGAGTCCCGCGTCGTTCCGTCACCAGCAGGCGGCCATCGGGCAGAAAGCTCATCGCCCATGGCTGTGCGAAGCTTGCGATCGGTGTGCTCAGCAGACGGTCGCCGATGCGTTCGGGTTCGCCCGGCTCGATCGCCTGGGGTCCGGTGACGGCGCGATCAGACTCGGCTGGTTCACCGCGCTCCACTGCGGTCGGCTCCGGTGCTGGTGTCGGCGTCTGCGATCCGCATGCGGCGAGCAGGGTAGCCACGCAGAGGCTTGCGATCAGGCGCTTGTTCATCGTCACGGTTCCTCGTGCAATTGCGTTGCGACCAGCTTAGCTGCTTTGGCCGCGGCACATTTGCGCCAGCCTGCGAGCTCGTGCAGGTTTTCGGTCGCTGTGCTGCCCGAACGCCGGGTCAGCTCGCGTTGTACAAGAACGGCTCGGCTTGCGCTATGGTGTCGCACCGCGACCGTCCGATCCCCGTGGCGCTGCCGTGCTTCTGATGCCGGCCCGCCCGCGCCCCGGAGGCAGCGGATCGGTTTCCCCCATATTGCTTCGGCCTAATACCATGCAACCGTCCCATCGTCTGTGCCTGTTGATCGTTGCCATCGGAACGCTCGTGCTCCTGCCTGCTATGCCGCTGTCGGCCAGTGAGGACGAGCTCGCCGTCGTCGACGAAGGTGACCTCAATGCCTATTGGCGTGCTGATCAGCGCGACCTGGA
>CAZFUH010000557.1:0-2021 GCA_964522235.1 uncultured Rhodanobacteraceae bacterium | reverse complement strand
TCGGACACCAGTTCGCTATCTGGCTGCGCCTGTGCGATTGTCACGTTCTCGGCCGTTTTTCCGTATGTGGTAGGAGGCTTTTGCCTCCTCCCGGGCGCATCGGATGCCGATGCCATCGGCATCAATACGTCTCCAGCCGCCTCCAAGGTACCTGTCATGGCCAAGTTCCGGATCCTGCTTGCCCTGTTCCTGCTGTTTTCCAGCGCCTTCGCCCTGGCCGGACCCGGGGTATGGACCTCGGCCGGTCCGACCGGTGGTGATGTCCGCGAGGTTCTTGTCGATCCGGACACCCCAGGCACCCTGTACCTGACCTCGGTCAACTCGGTCTACAAGAGCACCAACGCCGGATTGAACTGGACGCGATTGAACGTCTCGCCCTATGCCGCCAGCCTGTATCGGCTGCGCATGGATCCATTCGACAGCGACGTCCTGATGGTTTCGGCGACCTCGCGTGCCTATCGCAGCGACGATGGCGGCGCCAGTTGGACGGCGATGGCCGGAGGGCTGCCGATCCCGGGCGAAATCTACGACATCGAGTTCGACCCGCACACGGCAGGCCGCACATGGCTGGCGTCCGAAGGCGTGCTGTACCAAAGCACCGATGGCGGTCTGACCTGGGCGCCACTGGCTGCAAGCGGATTGCCCGTGGCGATCCACCAGGTCATCGCCGATCCGCATGTTTCCGGGCGCTTGCTGATGATTGGCGCCGATCCGGTCCTGGGTGCTGAGTTGTTTCGAAGCACCGACGCCGGACTGAACTGGACGCCCGTGACGTACTCCGGAACACCGCCGTCGGTCAATGCCTTCTGGGGTCGACGCATCGCCTACTCGGCGGTCGCCGACGATCTAATCTTTGCCGCGAACGGCGCGCAACTGTTCCGCAGCTTCAACGGCGGTGCTGAATTCACCCAGTTGCCGGCGATTTCCCTTGCCGGAGCGCGCTCCATCCAGTCGGTCACCGCTGATCCGGGCGATAACGAAACCTGGATCGTCGGTCTCGAGAACGGTCTGATCCGAACCACCGATGGCGGCGCCAGCTACAGCGAAATCGGTGCCGGCATCCAGCCGGTCGCTGGCGGTTACAGCAATGGTGTCCTGGATCTTGCCCTGGACCCGGTGACGGCAACCACGCTCTACGCCGGCGCCAATCACACCGGATTCTTTGTCAGTTTCGACAATGGCATCAGCTGGATCCGCAGAAACAATGGTCTGCGCCAGGCATCGATTCGCGCCTTCGCCGTGCATGCGAGCCAGCCACAATGGTTGTATGCGGGTTACGGCGATGCCTTCACGACCCCCAGCGATGGCCTGTTCCGTTCTGTGGATCGCGGCGGCAGCTGGTTCACCGCGTCGCCGACCCTGGAGGCCAGCGGCCTGCGCTCCTTGTTCATCGATGGCAATACCGCGGCCAATCCGTTCAGCACCACGATGTATGCGGCTGGCTACGGCGCGCCGTTGTTTGCGGTCGACGGCAACGTTCGCGATGGCAATGCCGGTGTATTCAAGAGCAGCGACGGCGGCACCACCTGGGCCACGATCGACAACGGCATTCCGTTCACCATGCAATCAGGCCCCTTGGGTCCCTATCGGCAAAGTCATTTCGTTATCGCCCGCACCGTAGTCGCCGATCCCTCCAGCGGCGGTGCACCTGGCGGTACCGGTCCCTTGCAGACGCTCTATCTTTCGGGCAGTGGCCGGATCACCTACGATTTTGGCACTGGCGCACCGACGGTCCTTGCGGCGCGCATCTACAAGAGTACCGATGCCGGCGCCAATTGGACGGCATCCGATACCGGCCTGCCGATTCCCGACTTCAACCTTACCCAGTTGTATGCGCATGCCGTGCAGGCGGTACCCCTGGTGATCGACCCGTCGAACCCCAATACGCTCTATGTCGGCACCTTTGCCAGCGTGCCGGGCACGGGCGGCATGATTCCCGAGCCCACCGTTACAGAAGGGGTTGTCAACGGCGTCTTCAAGAGCACCGACGGCGGCGCAAACTGGCTGCACAGCAGCACCGG
>CAZFUH010000556.1:0-2038 GCA_964522235.1 uncultured Rhodanobacteraceae bacterium | reverse complement strand
GCATCGCCGGCAAGCAGCTCGCCCACCGCCACCGCCCGTCGCTCGGTGACGGCTTTGCGCCGAATGTCCGCCATATGGAAGCCCGCAGGCAGGGTCGCGGCCATTCAACCTCCGATCGATGCCAGGTGTGGCGTCAGGCCGGTCTGGCCCTGGTGCAGGCCATGGCCGGCCGCCTTCAGGCCGAGCTGGCTGAGCAGGCTCGCCTGAAGCTGGTCGGCCTGATCGTCGTGCTGCAACAACGGCCGCAGTGGAATGCCGAATTCGCCGAACAGACACAGGCGCAGATCGCCGGTCGAGGTCACCCGCAGACGATTGCAGCCGGCGCAGAAGTCACGCGAATACGGCGCGATGATCCCGATCCGACCGCGGTAGTCCGGATGCGCATACTCGCGCGCCGGGCCGGCATCGGCGGCGCGCGGCAGCAGACTCCAGCCATCGATCAGCAACTGCGCTTCCAGCGCCTCGGCGCGATAGTGGTGACGCTGAAAGTAGTCGTGATTGTCGCCGGTACGCATCAGCTCGATGAAGCGCAGGCTCAACGGCCGCTCCCGCAGGTAGTCCAGGAATGCCGGCAGCTGGTCGTCATTGAGATCGCGCAGCAGCACGGCATTGAGCTTGACTGACGCAAAGCCGGCATCGAGCGCGCGTTCGATGCCGGTGAGGATGTCGTCGAGGCGGTCGTAGCCGGTGATCGCGGCGAAGCGGCGCCGATCCAAGGCATCGACGCTGACGTTCAGATGGCTCAATCCGGCGCCACGCCACTCGTCCAAGCGCCGGTTCAGCAGAACGCCGTTCGTGGTCATGGCAATCGTTTCGATGCCGGCGATCGACGCCGCAAGCGAGATGATCTCGGTGAGGTCGCGGCGCAGCGAAGGTTCGCCGCCGGTCAGGCGCAGTTTGCGCATGCCGACGCGCACGAAAGCGCGCAGCAGGCGGTCGATCTCGTCGAGCCGGAGATGGCGCGGCTGCCCGGGTGCTGCGGCATAGCCATTCGGCAGGCAGTAGCCGCAACGAAAATTGCAGGCCTCGATCAACGACAGACGCAGATACGGAAAGCGCCGGCCGAAACGGTCGATCAGGTTCGCCATCTTGTCGTCTCCTTTCCAAATGCGGGAGGCCATGCCGTTTCCAGCACGACCCAGGTGACCCGAGGGTCACGGTCGGCCGCCGTTTCCGGTTGGACTGCGCGCGGCGCGGTGGCACCGGAGGCAGGCGGTTCGACTCGGAGATTCCGGGCCATCATCCGGTCCGGAACGTGATCACTATAGCGGGCGGCGACGCGTCGGGTGCTGTCCGGGTCGCGGGAAGCGATTCGACCGCGCCGGCTTCAGTTTGGCGGATCGGGTTCGTAGCGATAGCCGACCCCGTAGATGCTGTGGATCAGCTCACGGCCGGGCAGCGCCTGGGCGAGCTTGCGGCGCAGATTCTTGACGTGACTGTCGATGGCGCGGTCGGAAACATCGCGCCAGTCATCATAGATGCGATCCAGCAGTTCGGCGCGACTGAACACGCGCCCGGGCCGATCGTGCAAGGTGCGCAGCAGTTCGAATTCGACACCGGTCAGCACCACCGCCTTGCCGCCGACCTCGACCCGCCTGGCTTCGCCGTCGATCCGCAGCGGGTCGCTGCCCGGCGGGTCCGGCCGTGCCTGGACTCGGCGCAGGACCGCCTTGACCCGGGCGATCACCTCGCGCGGGCTGAACGGCTTGCAGATGTAGTCGTCGGCACCGAGTTCCAGACCGAGCAGCCGGTCGATCTCCTCGCTGCGCGCGGTCAGCATGATCACCGGCAGCGCCGAGGTGCGGCGCAGTTCCCGGCAGATGTCGATGCCGTCCATGCCCGGAAGATTGAGGTCGAGCAAAACCAGGGCCGGATCCTGCTCGGCAATTGCGGCCAAGGCGGCGTCGCCGCGCTCGACGATCGCTGGCTCGAATCCCGACGCACGCAGATAGTCGGCGAGCAGGCGCGCCAGCTTCGGTTCGTCTTCGACGATCAGGATCCGGCTAGTCTGCATTTCTCACACCGCGCCGTCGCGAGG
>CAZFUH010000555.1:0-2046 GCA_964522235.1 uncultured Rhodanobacteraceae bacterium | reverse complement strand
GGGACCGAATCCACGGCGCGATAAAGGCACCAAACTTCCGACGCACCACACTAGCTTGCACGCAGCACCCGAATCAATGACTTGCACCCCTGATTCGAGGCGAGCCGTCCGTGACGCACGTCAAGGTCTGAAAATCCAGGTCTTGGCAGGGCGCGACGGGAAGCGACCCGGCGGTCCGCTCCAGATTGGCAATTGCGGCGAGTTCCGCTTAGGCTGGACGGCCTCCCTGTAAAGATTGCGAACGACACATGCGTAGTTTCGTGCGCCGTTCCCGGCTGATGCGGTCGGTATCGTCCGTTTGTTTTGTGCTGCTTCTGTTCGTTCTCGCAACGGCCGCTCAAGCGCAGCAGAACGCCGACTTCTCCGCTATGGAAGGCAGTTGGGCGAGCGCAGATGGTCCGCCGGGCTGGATCCTGGTGCTCGGCAACGACGAGGATCGCGGCCTGGTCGTCGACTTTCCGCGCTCTCAGGCCGGCGGTCGCGCCTTCCGCTTCCAGCGTCCAAGCCCGAACTTCGGCACCAGCCGGCTGGAGCAATGCCTGCCGGTCGGCGACCGCATCGAGCTGCGGATGCGAGTTTCGGCTCTGACCGATACCCCGGACGCCGGGCTGGCTCTGCGCCTGCGCATGGATTTCTTCCAGGACGCCGATTGCACGATCGATGCCAAGCAGGCCGCGACGGCACGGATCGAGACCGATCATGTGCTCGGACCCGGCCAGGTCGATGTCGGTGCCTGGCACACCCTGCTCAGCGCCGGGCGGCTGCGTGCCGCGCTGGCCGACGACAGCCGGCATGTGCGCATCAGCGTGCGCCAGCGCGATCGCAGCAACGACGCAGGCGCCGCCGATCCAGCGCTGCCGGTCTGGCTCGACCGGGTCGAGCTGGTCGACGCGGCGGTGCGCATCGATGCCGCCGAACGCGCCGCTCTGCTGGCGCTGCACGCGCAGACCGCTGGCGATGACTGGCGCCACGATGACGGCTGGGACGGCCCGGAAGGCAGCGAGTGCGACTGGTACGGCGTGCGTTGCAGCGCCGACCGGCAACACGTCGTAGCCCTGGACTTGGCCTTCAACGGCCTGCACGGGGTGCTGCCGGAGGCCGTTGCCGGTCTCGTCCACCTGCGCCCTGGCGACGGACTGCGGCTGTGCTGGAATCGCCTTGAAGCGACGTCTGCACAGATCGATGCCTTCGTCCGCACGCATCATCTTGGTGCGAGCTGGCAAGACTGCCAGGGAGTCGAGCCGGTGGCGCTCGATCCTGGCGCGCTCGGAGTCTGGAGCGACGCCGAGCGACCTGGCGAGCGCCTGCTGCTGTCACCGCTGGCGCAATACAGCCACGCCGTGGACTGGTTGGGCTTCGCCGAGGACGGCGAGCCGATCTGGCTGGCTGCAACCGGTGCCAGCCGACAGCGGCAGCTGCGTCTGACCGAACTTCGCCTGCGTCCACCCGGTGCCGGTTCATCACCACCGATCATTGTTGGCCAGGCCGAATGGGCGCTGCTGGATTGCCGCCATGCCCGACTCGCCTTCGATCTTGAACTCGAAGGCCAACGGCATCGTGGCGTGCGCCTGCTACAGCGCGAGCAGCTGAGACATGCCAGCGAGCAGTGCACGCCCGAACCGGTCGATTCAGTGATCGCAGCCTACATCGGTCACTGGCACGATCCGGAACGCCCGCATGAGGCTGTCAGCGTGCAGCCTCTGGCGCCCGGCCATCTGGCCGTGCACTGGCTGCGCAATGACCAAGCGGCATCGGCGCAATGGTTGCATGGCCTGGTGCCGCTGTTCGCACTCGCAGACGACCAGATCGAGGTGCCGCTGTGGCAGGTGTCCGGCGGTCGCTTCGGTGAGCGCGTCGATACTTCAACGTTGCAGCAACAGTCGGCGGGATCAGCGATCCTGCGCCGCGGCGACGACGGCCATCTGGCGCTGACCACCGCTACCGACGAGCCGCTGCGCTGGCTATCCCGACTTCGCGCGGATCCTGCGGTGCAGGCCAGTGCCCCGTACCGGCTGTATGTAGACATGGATCCCGAGGACCTGGCCG
>CAZFUH010000554.1:0-2055 GCA_964522235.1 uncultured Rhodanobacteraceae bacterium | reverse complement strand
CGTCCCCGAAGGGTTGTCGCCGGCCAAAGCCGCCGACAGCCCTGCTGCGCCGAGATCGGCGCGCCTGCCCGGCTGCCGGCCTCGACTGTGGCGCACTCGGCACTGTCGCTGTGATTGCGCTAACTGCGCGACCCCGGCGACGCGTGTTAGCGTGCGTTGCCGGTCCGCTTGCCGATCCTGCGCTTGGCGGATCGTGAATCGACAGCGGACCGGCATTTTCCCCTGGCACGAATCGCGAAGACGCCGCGGAATGGCTGTCCGCGACGTCGCCGGTTGTCCGGTTTACCTCGGTATGACGTCAACCGTGCATTGGTAGCCACGACGCCCGCGTGGTCAATGGCAGGTCCACAGATTGTTCGATCCGCAAAGGCACATCATCGGCTCGGAGTACTGGTACCAGTAGCAGCGCGCCCGGACACCGGGAACCGGACAGTAGAATCCGTCCATCTCAACGCAGTCCGGGTAGTACCCGGTCGTGTGGTCGGCGTTGTCCCAGAGCAGGTCGCTACGGGAGTTGTCGGCAAAGCTGAATTCGTAGGTGTGCGCTTCTGTTTCTGCTGCGGTTTGCGGCTGATCAGCGACCGCGACGGAGAACGAGGCAGCGAAGAGTAGGACGAGAACGAACTGCAGAACGCTTTTCACGGCTTGCTCCTGTGTTTGCGGCTGTCGCGTTCGGGATTGAACGCCGTGCGAACGTACCACGAAGAAATTCGTTTAAAAGAGAGATCGCTCTCGGAAGCAACTTGAATCTCCTCACATCCAGAAGCACGATCGCATCACCAAGAGGCTTGAGCGCATCGGCAGCGTCGGCGCGCAGCCACTGATATGTGCGGCATGTCCAGCGTGCGTGTGAAACCGCCATCGAGGGCTTCACCGGCTCGCTGGGGCATGAGCTCGGTGCGTTCGGAATCCGGGTCAAGCTGGTGCAGCCCGGCTACTGCCCGTCGACCCGCTTTGCGGAAAACGGGGCCGAGCGAGTCGACGGACTGATTCCACCGGCGTACGCCGAGTTCGCGCGCCCCATCTTCGAGACGTTTGCACAGCCTGCGGCGACGACCCAGCTGCTCGATGTCGCCAGGGAGATCCGGCGGGCAGCCGATGACGCTTCCGAGCAGCTGCACTATCCGGCTGGTGCCGATGCCATCGCTCTGGCACAGCGGCAATGAACGCACTGGGTCCGCCGCAACATGGTGGGGTCACGGGCCGTGATCGATCACGTCGTCGAGCGGACGGCGCAACGAGCGCGGCATGGTCCGGCCGCGACCGAAGCGGACGACGAGGTCGGCGCGGACTCCATCGAGGCCCAAGGCGCGCAGGAAGGCCGGCCGCAGCGCGGCCTCCTCGACCGGCTGATTGACGAAGGCATTGCGGATGCCGAGCGTGGTCGCGAGCAGGGCGAAGCGCTGATAGCAGCGGCCGACCTCGATCCATTGACCGGGCCCATCGTGGTCGGAGACAAACACGGCGATGCCGGCGGAACTGCGAATGAGGCGAGCGTACTGGTCGTTGCCCGCGCTGGCGCGCAGCAGCAGTCGGAAGATCGGCCCTGCGAACCAGCGTGGCACCGACGGCTGGCCGCTGCAGCGCCCCCACAGGCCATCGCCGCGGGCGATGGCCTCGGCATCGCCGAAG
This sequence comes from uncultured Rhodanobacteraceae bacterium, assembly GCA_964522235.1. GTDB lineage: Bacteria > Pseudomonadota > Gammaproteobacteria > Xanthomonadales > UBA2363 > Pseudofulvimonas. Next base: position 423 of record CAZFUH010000554.1, on the reverse strand, counting down.
CGGACCCAGGTCTTCAGCTCGCGGACAAAGGCCGGATTGGCCAGTTGCGCCGTGTTGCCCTGGACAACGTAGTCGATCACGGTCTCCATGACCGCGCGCTCGGTGAGCAGCACGACACGAACCCCGTTGCCCTGACCGGCGCCCTCGAGCAGACAAAGCTCGTCGCTCGTCAGCGACTTGCCGTCAAAGGCGGCACGCGTGCTCTGGCGCTCGGCAATTGCATCGACCAGTGGCGACGAAACCGCCCGCGCCGGGCGCAGTTCGATGCGCAGGCCCTGATCGGGCGGCGTGTTCTGCGCGGGTTCGGCCGCGTAGCCCAGCGCTCCGGCCGCCTGGATCAGGTTCTCGGCGGCACAGCCCAGCGACACGTACAGGTGATGATCATCAGGATCGACGACCGGGCAGCGGCGCTGCCAGTCCGGT
>CAZFUH010000553.1:0-2059 GCA_964522235.1 uncultured Rhodanobacteraceae bacterium | reverse complement strand
ACGACATGGTCGCGGCCGGTGCACTGATGGCATGTGTCGCTACAGGACTGGTCGCCAGCAGTGAGGCGTTCGTCGGCTTCGGACATCCGGCCGTAATCACCGTCGCCTGCATCCTCATACTCAGTCGCGGCCTTCTGACCTCCGGCGCCGTCGACGTCCTGATGCGCGTGGTGCTTCCGGCCAACGCCGGACCGATGCTGGCAATCGCATCATTGACCGCGCTTGGCGCGCTGTTGTCCGCGTTCATGAACAATGTCGGTGCACTGGCCCTGCTGATGCCGGTGGCGCTGCAGATCGCCCGTCGCCTGGAACTGCCGCCAGGCCGGATCCTGATGCCGCTCGCATTCGGCTCGATTCTCGGCGGCATGACCACGCTGATCGGCACGCCGCCGAACCTGATCGTCTCCGGTTTCCGTGCCGAGACCGATGCCGGCAGCTTCAGCATGTTCGACTTCAGTCCTGTCGGCGTCGCCGTTGCTCTGGTTTGCGTGCTGTTCATCGTTCTGGTCGGCTGGCGCCTGGTGCCGATGCGCAAGAACGCCGGCGTCGACAGTTTCGACACCGGCGCCTACTTCACCGAAGCGCGGGTACAGGCCGAGAGCAAGGCAGCTGGCATGACCCTGCGCGACATCGAAGCGAGGCTGGACAAGTTTGACGCGCAAGTCGTCGGCCTGATTCGCAATGAAGTCCGGGTCAATGCCCCCAATCCCGGTCGACCGGTGTTCGCCGATGACATTCTGGTCATCGAAGCCGAAGCCGATTCGCTGGCCAATGCGCTGTCCAGTCTTGGGTTGCAGCTGGAAGAAGCGCGGTCTGGCCAGGACGGCGGCGACGACAGCAATGACGAGCGGTCGGGCAATCGCCGGGCCGCCGCCGAAGCCGATGTCCGGCCCGCCCAGGACAAGCACAGCAAGGGCAACCGTGAAACCGAGGATGCCGACGATGATTCGGAGAACAACGCCGGGCGCGAACAGGTCGAAGACAAACCAAGCGCATCCGGCGACATCGTGTTGCAGGAAATGGCCGTGCTGCCCGGTGCAGCCATTGTCGGTCGCTCAGCCAGCGATCTGTTGCTGCGCACACGCTATGGCATCAACCTGCTCGCGGTCTCGCGTCATGGCCATCGCTCCTTGAAGCGGCTGCGCTCGCTGGCGATCCGCGCCGGCGATCTGCTCTTGGTCCAGGGGCCCCCTGAGGCGATTTCGGCATTCGCCGCGAATGCCGGCTGCGTTCCGCTGGCCGAGCGCGAATTGCGCATTCCCGACAAGCGCAAGGCGGTCACCGCGACCCTGATCATGGTCGCCGCCATCGGCGGCGCCGCCTTCGGTCTGGTTCCGGCTGCGATCTCGTTTGCCGGCGGTGTACTGGCTTCGATGGTTCTTGGAACGGTCTCCCGACGCTCGGTCTATGACGCAATCGACTGGCCAGTCATCGTGTTGCTGGCGATGCTGATTCCGGTTGCCACGGCGATGGAGGCAACCGGCACCGCCGATCTGATCGCTCATGCTCTGCTCGAGGGTGTCGCCCAAGGCAACGCGATCATCGGCCTGGTGCTGATCATGGTCGTCACCATGACCTTGTCCGACCTGATGAACAATGCCGCGACCGCAGCCGTGATGTGCCCGGTTGCGATCGGCACCGCCACGGCCGTCGGCGCCAATGCCGACCCGTACCTGATGGCGGTGGCGATCGGCGCTTCCTGTGCGTTCCTGACTCCGATCGGCCACCAGAACAACACCCTGATTCTGGGACCGGGCGGCTTCCATTTCAGCGACTACTGGCGCCTGGGACTGCCGGTGCAGATCCTGGTGCTGGCGGTCAGCGTGCCGATGCTGCTGTGGGTCTGGCCGCTTTGAGCGACTGCCGCTCTACCGGCCTGGAGCCTCTTCGCCTCGAACGCAAGAACCGCATCCATCTGATACGAATTACTTGACAGTCTTGCGCAGGCGCTGCAGGACGAACTCGATCACGCCACCCGGCAGTTCGGCAGCGACCGGCGCGGCGTACCAGTGCGGCTGCGCGAAACCCCGACACTTGACCGCATCCTTTTCGGTCATCA
>CAZFUH010000552.1:0-2066 GCA_964522235.1 uncultured Rhodanobacteraceae bacterium | reverse complement strand
TCGGCGCCGATGTGGAGCTGGTGGACTATCAGGACGACCACTGACGAGCACCTCATCATGATGAAGAATCCGCCCCATCCCGGCGAGATCCTGCGCGAAGACGTGCTGGTGCCGCTCGGCCTGGAAGTGACCGAAACCGCCCGGCGCTTAGGCATGTCGCGGCCCGCCCTGTCGCGTGTCCTGAACGGCCATCCCGGCATCAGCCCCGATCTGGCCCTGCGGCTGGAGCAGGCCGGTGTCAGCACCGCCCGCTTCTGGATGAATCTGCAGGTCAACTTGAACCTGCCCCGTGCCGAGACAGACGCCGACAAAGAGGTTGGTGTCGATCACGATCCCCATGCCTGGAGGGTAGCGCCTATGCCATCACCTGGCAGTGGCGGGCCGCCTTCGCGTGACGGGCGCGAGTATGCGGCGAATATCGGCGCCACCCTCGATGCGAGACCTGACTTGGAGCCATCGTGGTGGCGATAGCCATCTTGATGGCTCACGGGCATGGGCGTAGGCTGTAGCAATGGCTCCAGAGCGGACCAAGGAGATCGTCATGGCCGAACCCCAGCTTTCCGTTCGCAGCGCGCGCGCGCGCGAACTGGCGCATCGGCTTGCCCGCCGCGAAAGGCGCAGCATTGCCGACATCGTCGAGCGTGCACTGGAGGCCTATGAGAACGCCCAGACAGGCTGCGAGCCAGCGTCGAGCTTTTACTCGCGCCTGAGTCGCGACCACGGCACCGACATCGATCTGGAGGCCGTCGTCAAGGCCGAACGTCGTGCCCACGGCGGGCTGGAACTGTGATCCTGCTCGACACCAACGTGGTTTCCGAAACACTGCGCCTGAGTCCCGATGCCAATGTGCTGGTATGGCTGGAACGCCATGATGCCGAACTGGCCCTGAGCACCATCGTCATTGCCGAGTTGGCCTTCGGAATCGAGAAGGTCCGGCCGGATCAGCGTGCTCGTCGGCTGGCGTCCGGCCTGGAGGAATGGCGACGCCGCTTTGCCGGTCGCATCTTCGCATTCACCGAAGATGCGGCGCTGGCGTACGGTGATTTCATGGGACGCGCGGCCCGAGGCGGCCATCCCATGTCCGTGCCCGACGGCATGATTGCTGCCATCGCACAGGTCTGCGACTGCCCGCTGGCGACCCGAAACACCCGAGACTTCGCTCAAACCGGGATCACCTTGGTGGACCCCTGGCAACGGTGACGGTGCGTGGCAAGTCCTGTCCGTTCGGGCGGCGAGATCGATCGCGAAGCCGGATCGGTGGGCTGGTCAGGCACGAGATCGTCCGAATCGAACGAATTGACTGAATCGTTCGATTCGGCTAGTTTGCTCGGCATGCAGACCTACTCCGCCAACGAAGCCAAAACTCGATTCGGCGAATTCCTGGATCGCGTCCAGCGGGAGCCGGTGCGGGTGCTGCGCCATGATCGCGTGGTCGGGGTGATGGTCAGCGCGCAGGACTACGAGGCCATGCGCGAGTTCTATGCCGACCGTCTGAAACGGGCATTGGCGGAGTCCGCCACCGCCGCCGTCGAGGCAGGGCTGACGCCGGAGGCCTTGGAACGCCTGCTGGCGGATGAGAGCTGACAGCACCCGGCGCCTGCGCCGGGTGGTGCTGGACACCAACGTGTGGATCAGTGCGGCGCTGTCGGTTTCCGGCACGCCATCGCTGGTGGCGAGCTACGTGCTGGAGCACATGCGCCCGGTCTTTTCGGATGCCACCTTCGCCGAGCTCGAAACGCGTCTTTGGCGGCCGAAGTTCGACCGCTATCTCAGTATCGACCTGCGCCATCGTCTTCTCCACGATCTGAGTGCTGCTGCGGACTGGATTGCCATTCCGCCTGGACTGTCGACTCTGTCCTGGTCGCGCGATCCGGACGACGACCACTTCATTCGCGCCGCTGTGGCGGCCGCGGCGCCGTGGCTGGTGACCGGCGATACGGATCTGCTCGAACTACCGCCGATCGAAGGTTTGCGTATCTGCACGCCGGCGCAGGCATTGCGCGAATGGCTGTAGCCCGCATTTCTCACACCCCACCTGCTGCGGCCGCCGATCTTCGCGCCGTGGC
>CAZFUH010000551.1:0-2071 GCA_964522235.1 uncultured Rhodanobacteraceae bacterium | reverse complement strand
CGCCAAAAGGATTGCCCGGCTTGTAAAAATCTTGTTAGACTCCGACCGCCATGGTTTCGGTGGCCGCTTTGGCTCGCCCATGGACGGGTTTCCATGTCCCGAAGTCAACCCACGACGTTGGAGAGTGTCTAATGAGACTTACGAACAAAGAACTGTACAAGGCGATTCGCGCCGGCCTTACGGTCGGAGTGATCGGCGCTGTCGGCTTCACCGACACCGCCATCGCCCAGGATCAGGACCAGGAGCGCACCCTGGACCGCATCGAAGTCACCGGTACGCGTATCAAGCGCGTCGACGTGGAGACCGCGTCACCGGTACTGACGATCGAGCGCGCTGAGATCGAAGCTACCGGCCTGCAAACCGTCGGACAGCTGCTGCAGGGCGTCTCCGCGGGCGACAACCTCTCGCTGACCACGGTCGCCAACTCGACCAACGCCGGCGATGGCCGCCAGACTATTTCGCTGCGCAACCTTGGTACGCTGCGTACCCTGGTGCTGGTCAACGGCCGCCGCTTCGCGACTGACCGCTTCGGCGTCACCGATCTGTCCAACGTCCCGGTTGCGATCATCGAGCGCATCGAGATCCTGAAGGATGGCGCCTCGGCGATCTACGGCTCTGACGCCATCGCCGGCGTGGTCAACCTGATCACCCGCCGCGACTACGAGGGTGCCACCGCCAGTGCTTACTGGGGCGAGTACGACGAAGGTGACGGCCGTCTGCAGGCCTACGACTTCACCGTCGGCGCCAGCAACGACCGCGGCAACATCACCATGAGTGCCGCTTATACCAAGCAAGACGAGGTCATGCAGGGCGATCGTGAGATCTCGCGCCTGCCGATCTACGCCTGTGCCACGCCGATCGGCGGCGGCCAGTGCGGGTCGATCTTTCCGGAGCGTGGCTTCTTCATCGTCGACGGCCTTAGCGCCCCGGGCGGTGTCCTCGGTGGCTTCACGACCCGTCCGGACCGTGTGATTCCGGGCCTGGCCCCGGGCTCGCGCACGATCGACGACATGGCGCCGTTCACCAACGCCGACCGCTACAACTATGCTCCGGTCAACCACCTGCAGCAGCCGAGCGAGCGGACGACGTTCTACACCCAGGGCAGCTACGCCGTCACCGACGCGATCAACTTCAGTTCCTCGCTGATCTACACCAAGCGCAAGTCCTCGCGTGAGATTGCCGAGGTGCCGTTGACGATCGACACCATTGGCCTGGTCGGTGCGGGTCCGCAGTGGGCGTTCCCGGTCGACGCCGGCAACGTGTTCAACCCGTTCGGTGCCGACGTGCTCGTCGCCGGCTATCGCGCCGCCGGCGTCGGTGCGCGTACCGACATTCAGGACTATGACACCTGGGGCATCAGTGCTGGCTTTGACGGCTACTTCGAGCTTGGCAGCCGGTTCTTCCAGTGGGAAACCGCGTACCAGCACTACGAGAGCGCCTACACCACTTACGGCAGCAACTACATCAACCTGTTCAACCTGCGTAACTCGATCGGCCCATCCTTCCTGGATCCGGGCACTGGCACGCCGGTCTGCGGCACGCCGGACGCTCCGATCACGGGCTGTACACCGGTCGATCTCTTCAACGGCTCGGTCGGCATCACCCAGGCGATGCGCGACTACATCGCGTATAACCTGGTCAATGAAGACAGCAGCCGCCGCGACGACTACCTGTTCAACATCAGCGGCGACCTGTTCGAGCTGCCGGGCGGCATGGCCGGTTTCGCGGCCGGCTACGAATACCGCAGTGATCGCATCCAGCGCATTCCCGATTCGCTGATCGCGTCGGGCGGCAGCTCGAACAACTTCCGTGAAGCCACCAGCGGCGGAACCAAGGTCGACGAGTTTTACCTGGAGCTGGCGCTGCCGTTGCTCGCCGATATGCCGTTTGCCGATCGCCTGGAGTTGAACGTGGCTGCCCGCTACTCCGACTACAGCGGCAATGGTTTGATCGGCAGCTCACGGGTCGAAGCCGACCAGATTGGCGATACGACGAACCTGAAGGCCGGGTTCACCTGGAAGCCGTTTGAGGATCTGCTGATCCGCGGCAACTGGGCTGAGACCTTCCGCGC
>CAZFUH010000550.1:0-2072 GCA_964522235.1 uncultured Rhodanobacteraceae bacterium | reverse complement strand
GCTGCCTATGCCGAACGCATGGCCGAGGCCGCTGCCGGCGTGCTGGCATCGACCGGATCGCCACTGCCACTGCCGCTGCGGCGAAGGCCGAAGAACTGCATCTCGGCCAGCACCAGCACCACGCCGGCCTGGCCGAGCAGCAGGACCAGGCCGAGCGTGGTCGGTGCGACCAGACTGGAGAACGCCACCGCGACGCTGGCCAGCACCCAGGCGAAATTGCCGCCGATCACCAGCCAGACGCCACGGCGGGCGATGCGTTGACGTGTACCCAGCCACGCGAGCACGGCCCCGTAGGCGAGCATGAACAGCCCGGCGGCGAGAATGCGGCCGCCGGACGCGCCGATCACCGCTTGCAGCGGCGTGTGCAGCAGGCAGGTCAGGGCGCCGGCACCCAGGCTGGCGGCGGCGTCCAGACGCAGCGCCAGGCGAAGCAGCGGAGAAACATGGACATTCGACATGGTGACACCTCCTTGATGGTTGGCGATCAGCCTGCGCCGAAGCCGTGCCGTCGTCGATTACCCGCCAGGTAATGTCATCGAGGCGACGTCGTCGCTACCATGCCGGCATGAACCGAACCGCATCCGTGGGCCCGCTGCTGCGCGACTGGCGTCAGCGTCGGCGCCTGAGCCAGCTCGACCTCGCCGGCGACGCGCAGATCTCCACGCGCCATCTCAGCTTCGTCGAGACTGGGCGATCGCGCCCCAGCCGCGCCCTGATCCTGCAGCTCGGTGAACGCCTCGAGCTGCCGCTGCGCGAGCGCAACCGCCTGTTGCTGGCCGCCGGCTTTGCGCCCGAATTTGCCGAGCATCCACTCGACGCAGCGCCGATGCAGCATGCGCGCGCCGCCGTGCAGCGCGTGCTCGATGCGCATGACCCGTATCCGGCAGTGGCCGTCGACCGGCATTGGAACCTGGTGCTGAGCAATGCCATGGCGCAGCGGCTGCTGGCCGCAGTCGCGCCGGAACTGCTGCGAGCGCCGGTCAACGTGCTGCGCATCACTTTGCATCCAAAGGGTCTGGCACCGGCGATCATCAACCTCGGCGAATGGCGGCGGCATCTGCTCGATCGCCTGCGCCGCCTGGTGCTGCTGTCCGCCGATCCGATCCTGGATGCGCTGCAGCAGGAGTTGGCGGGCTATCCGCTGTTGCCCGATGAGGACGAACCGAGCGGTTTCGAATCGCCGATGCCCGATGTCGTCAGCCTGTTCCGCCTGCGCAGCCCGGTCGGTGAGCTGGCGCTGTTCAGCACGATCACGGTGTTCGGCACACCGACCGACATCACCCTGTCCGAGCTGGCGCTGGAATCGTTTTTTCCGGCCGACGCCGCAACCGCCGAGCGCCTGCGCACGCTCCAAGCGCAGTGATCCGCCCCAGGGCAAACTTCGGGCCTCCGATGACGGACAACGGGGTGTCGATTTACGCCATTCTCGTTCGACCAACGTTTGCCCATCCACGGACTTTCAAGGAGCCCGCATGAAGATCACGATTGAAACAGTTGTAAAGGCAAAGCTGAACAGAGTCTGGGATGCCTGGAATAACCCGGCGGACATCAAGCAGTGGAATAGCGCACAGGATGACTGGCACACGACCCGGAGCACCGTCGATCTGCGCGAAGGCGGTAAGTTCCTGTCGCGGATGGAAGCCAAGGACGGCAGCGAGGGCTTCGACTTCGAGGGCACGTATACCCGCGTCGTGCCAAACACGACCATCGAATATCGGATGAGCGACGGCCGCGACGTAAAAGTCGAGTTCTTCGAGCGTCCCGGCGACGTCCTCGTGAGGACAGCTTTCGACGCTGAGACCGAAAATCCGCCAGAGATGCAGCGCGCCGGCTGGCAGGCTATCCAGGACAACTTCGGCCGATACGTCGAGGCGAAGGGTTAAAGCGGATAGACAACGTATGGCCCCCCAAGCCAAGCACGTGTGCCAGGAGCCTGCGCGGCAGAAATGTTCGAGGCGAAAAGTTGACTGCGCGAGGACAGGTTTTCGGCGCTTCGCCGCCCCATAGCAGCGCTATTGGGCAAGAAGCGACGGAAATATGGACCGCGTCAGGCGGCTTTGCAGCCCGGACGG
>CAZFUH010000549.1:0-2077 GCA_964522235.1 uncultured Rhodanobacteraceae bacterium | reverse complement strand
GGGGACTTGCCCGCATGCTGCGGCCTGCTTCAGGATGGGCGGCTGCGGGAACCCGCCTTTTCCCCTTCGACCCTTGACCGTGATGAGCCAGAGCGATCTTCTCAGCCAGCTGCGTATCGACCGCAACTCGCCGGTGGCGGAATCCAGCCGCCGTTGGCTGTGGCCGCTGCTGACACTGGTGCTGGCAATCGTGATCGCGGTGCTGGCCTGGCTGCTGCTTGGCCGAGGCGCACCGGCAATCGAACTTGAGATGGCGACCGCGGTCAGCGCCGCCAGTGCGCCGGCGCGTGCTTCTGTGCTCGACGCCTCCGGCTACGTGGTGGCCCGGCGCCAGGCGACCGTCTCGTCCAAGGTCACCGGCAAGGTGATCGAGGTGCACATCGAAGAGGGCATGAACGTCGCTGAAGGCCAGGTGCTGGCGCGGCTCGACGACACGCAGCAACAAGCCGATCTGGCGCTGCGGCAGGCACAGCTGAATTCGGCGCGGGCCCAGCTCGGCGAGATTCAAGCGCAGTTGCGCCAAGCCGAATCGGACCTGCAGCGACAACAGGAACTGTTCGATCGGCAGCTCGGCAGCGCGGCCATGCTCGACGCTGCCCGGGCCCAGTCGGAATCGTTGCAAGCGCGATTGGCAAGCGCTCGCAGTCAGATCACCGTCGCCGAGCGCTCGACGGCGCTGAGTGCAGCGGCAGTCGAAGACATGACCATCCGCGCGCCGTTCTCGGGCGTGGTCATCGCCAAGGCGGCGCAGCCGGGCGAGATGATCTCGCCGGTGTCCGCCGGCGGCGGATTCACGCGCACCGGCATCGGCACCCTGGTCGACATGAATTCGCTGGAGATCGAGGTCGAGGTCAACGAGGCCTTTATCGGCCGGGTTTCGGCCGCAATGCCGGTGACCGCGACTCTGAACGCCTATCCGGACTGGAAGATTCCAGGCCAGGTCATCGCGGTGATCCCTGCGGCCGACCGCACCAAGGCGACTGTGCCGGTTCGAGTTGCGCTCGGACTGAAAGATCCGCGCATCGTTCCGGACATGGGCGTGCGCGTGGCGTTTCTCGACAACGAGCAAGCGCAGCCGACGACCGTGGCCGAAGGCGTCCTGGTCCCGGCGACGGCGCTGACCGAACGCGGCGGCCAGGCGATGGTATTCATCTTTGACGGCGAACGAGTGCGCCAGCGCAATATCGTCCCGGGCAGCAGCCGGGGTGGCGCGCTGATTGTCGCTCGCGGTATCGAAGCCGGCGAGACCGTGGTCCTCAATCCTCCGGCCGATCTGGCCGAAGGGGATCCAGTGCGGCGCCGCGGCGCCGGACGTGGTTGACGAACAGGAGAATCGAGATGAGTGAAGCCCTGGTGCAGATTCGCAATGTCGGCAAGCGCTACCAACGCGGCAAACAGATCGTGCCGGTGCTGGAAGATCTTTCGCTGGACATCGACAAAGGCGACTTTCTCGCCCTGATGGGTCCCTCGGGGTCGGGCAAGACGACCTTGCTGAACCTCATCGGCGGTCTCGACAGACCCAGTTCGGGCGAACTGCGAATCGGCGGCCAGCGCATCGACCAGCTCTCGTCCGGCGCTCTGGCCGCATGGCGCGCCCGCAACGTCGGCTTCGTGTTCCAGTTCTACAACCTGCTGCCGGTGCTGACCGCCGAACGCAATGTCGAGCTGCCCTTGCTGCTGACCCGGATGAGCGCGTCGGAACGGCTCAAGCGCGCGCGTCTGGCGCTCGAGATCGTCGGCCTGAAGGATCGCGCCAAGCACAAGCCGAAAGAGCTGTCCGGCGGTCAGGAACAACGCGTCGCGATCGCTCGTGCCCTGGTTTCCGATCCGGCCCTGCTGGTCTGCGATGAGCCGACCGGCGATCTCGATCGAAAAACCGCCGATGAGATCCTGGGCCTGCTGCAGCGCCTGAACAGCGAATACGGCAAGACCGTGATCATGGTCACCCACGATCCCAAGGCGGCCGAGTTCGCGCGCCGCACCCTGCATCTGGACAAGGGCGTACTGGTCGAGAGCCAGGCGGTCGCCGCCTGAACACGAGGGAGGTCGCACCGTGAAATACCTGCCGCTCGTGTTC
>CAZFUH010000548.1:0-2081 GCA_964522235.1 uncultured Rhodanobacteraceae bacterium | reverse complement strand
ACCCTGGACGAGGTTCGCAGCAAGACCGGCGTGCCAGTGCTGGCATAGGAAGTCGCCCGATCCTGGCGGGATTACCGGCAGGATGCCCGTAGGTCGCGCCGCCCTGGGTGTCTTGTCTTTTCGCTATTCCAGGTAGCTCGGGGCGCCGGAACGGCGGATCGGCGAACTCAACTCCGAAGCGCAACGCGTTTTAGGGATACTTCCATCAGCTCGCGAGGCGTGCGAAAGCCTAGCGGCCGCGTAGTGTTCGTAGCGATGAGTGGCTGTCGTGGGGAGTCCACCGCCGATGAGTGTGACGTCGGGCCCGTGGAACAACGACGATCACTCGGTGATCTCGAAGTCGTTGGCGAAGATCGGATCGAGCGGCTCCAGCGAGACCAGCTCGATCTCATCGAACCATGCGCTGCGCGGTGTGGCTACTGCCTGCGCTTTCAGGACGGCCAGCGAGACCTGGATGGCCGCATACGGAACGACGTCATGGCTGACTGCGAAAGCGGCTTCGCGGTACTGCCATGTGGTCGAGGTCACCGCCTGTGTACCGAATGAATTTGCAAAGCCGCCCGTGCAATCGGCGAAGCGCGCGGGCTGCGCGATGATCGATGCGCTGCCCGGGACCGGCTGGTCGGGCAGGTTTCGCACCCAGCCGGCGATGCGATAGATGCCCGGGCCGGGGATCGGCACGCACTGGCGCAAGATGGTCAGGAAGCCGCCTGCGAAAGGCTCGACGTTCGTCAGCAAGGCCGAACCGGAATCTGATGCCGACAGCACATCCTCGACGTCCCAGACTGCCGGACGTCCGAAGGCAATCTCCCATCCATCGAGATCCACGTCGAACCCTGGATTGACCAGCAGGTTCGGCTGCGCCTGTAGACAGCTGCTCGCCGCCAGCAAGCCGGCGATGATTGTGCAACGGTTGGTGATGTTCATGGTCGCTCGCCCTAGGATGGTTATGGAATCTGGAAGCCGTTGACGAAGATCAGGTCGACTACGCCTGGAGTGATACCCACGCCCGGACTGAACTCGGAGGTGCCCCGACCTTCGGTATTCGAGGTCGCTGTCACCTTCCAAGTGTTCTCGAATCCGGTGAGGTTCACCGGCAGCGACCAGGTGCCGAAGTCCGGATCGACTTGCGTGGTGCCCAGGTATACGCGGCCCTGTCCGCCAAGATCGCGGTACACATCCACTTGCCCGAACTTGCCAGCGACATCGAGCGGTGCGATGCCGCTGACCAGCGCCGTGGTCGCACCGAGAACCGTCGGGGCATCAATGTCACTGTTGGCAGCGGCCATCAGCGCGATCGCGCCGCTGCCGTTCTGCCAGATGCTGTTGTTGCGAACGCGGAACTCGCCGACCTCGGCGCCCAACAGGCGCACGCCATACTCCAGATGGAAGCCGATGGTGTTGGCGAGGGCGCCATTGCCGACGTCGCCGACATCGATGTCCTGGGTCGTACCTCCGGGCATAGCGTCGCCCGTGGCAAAGATGCCGTTGGGCTGCAGCGTCGGCCAGCCCCCGGTGCCGGCCGCATTGGTACCGATCCAGTTGCCGTAGATGCGCACGTCGGTGCTTCTTGTGATGCGGATGCCGGTGCCGCTCGCGGCAATCACGTTGCCCCGCAGGGCAGACGTATTCGAGGCGCCAATCTGGATGTCCCTGCTGCTCTGCAGAACGATGCCGCCGCGCAGATGGTCGTCGATGATGACGAAGCCATTGCCGTCGGGATTGCTGCCATCGGAGCTGACACCAATGTAGTTGTTGATGATCGTGGCGCCGTCGACAGTACTGAGCAAGATGCCGCCGAGCTGGTTGTTCGATATGACGTTGCGGTTGCTGCCGACGCCACCGATGAACACATTGTTCGAGGATTCCACGACGATGCCGTAGTGGAAGTTCGCCGTCGCGTCGGTCGATGGGCCGCTGGCAGGCACACCGATGTACGAACCCTGGATGAAGACATTGTCAGCCGTCTCGACCCAGATGCCGCTGCGTTGACCAGCCGATGCGCCGGGCAGGGACCCGCGGCCGCAATTCCTGACCACCGCACGCAGCACCGTAGTGGTGCCGCGCAGGTGCAGGCAGGC
>CAZFUH010000547.1:0-2091 GCA_964522235.1 uncultured Rhodanobacteraceae bacterium | reverse complement strand
GAACTGGCGCCGACCGCGATCGTGCCGAAATCCGACAACAGCGGTGCAGCGACCAGCGAACGCAGCGGCTGTCCGGCGCTGACCGCAGCGACATTCCAGTTCGCAACGCCGCCACTGACGTGAAACTGACCACCGGCAACCAGCTCGTCACCCGCATGACCATCGACATCGACGACGGCAAACGTGCGCACCTCGGATGATCCCCAGCCACCGACGCCATGGCCGTTGGCTCCGGCGATGGCATGCCAGTCGCCATCGGCCCAGCGTGCCGCGTACTGGACATCTCGACCACCGGCCTGGGTGAAGCGGCCACCGGCAAACAGGCTGCCGGCATACGAATGCAGTGCCAGTACCTGTTGATTGACGCCATTGCCGCCAGCTCCAGTCAAAGCCTGCCATGTACTGCCGTTCCAGCGCGCGACCCGGTTCATCGTCTGACCGGCGCTGGAGGTGAAGCCGCCACCGGCGTGAAGCAGCCCGGCGTGGACGGCCAGCGCCAGCACACCGTTGTTGAAACCGGCGCCGACTGCCGACCACTGGCTGCCGTTCCAGCGAGCGATTGCGCTGGCTGGCTGGCCGCCGGCCTGATTGAACCAGCCACCAACGATCAGCTCGCCGTTGTGAACGACCAACGTTTCAGCACCGGAAGTGCTCGACGAGTCCAGGCCGACACCCAGTGCCGACCAGGCGCTGCCGTTCCAGCGCGCGATGTGGTTGGCTGCGACGCCACCGGCCTGGTCGAATTGGCCGGCAACGACCAGCTCGTCGTTGTAGACCGTCAATGCGTTCACCATTGGCAAACCACCTGCGTTGTCGACCCCGGTGCCCGGCGGACCCAGTGGCGCCCAGTTGTCGCCGTTCCAGCGCGCGATGTGACGCACCAGCACGCCACCGGCGTCGAGGAAGCGACCGCCGATGATCAGCTCGCCGTTGTACACGGCAAGCGCGCTTGCGCTGGGGGTAACCCCGGCGCCCGGGGGACTGGTGACGCCTGGGCCGTGCGGACCATCCAGAGCCCGCCAGGTGCTGCCGTCCCAGCGCGCGACATGCAGCACCAGTTCGTTGCCGGCACGGTGAAAGCTGCCTGCCACGTACAGTTCATTGTTGTACACCGTGCTCGCATTGGTGGTGCCAAGAATCCCGCCACCGGGTGCGCTTTCCAGCGCCGACCAGGTGCTGCCATCCCAGCCGGCGAGCGAGTTGACGACCAGGCCGCCGATGGTCGGTGCATCCTGGCTGGTTACCAGCAGGCGTCCACCGTAGGCAATCATCGCCGCGATGCCGCTCGATGCACCGGTGCCATCCGGCCCGGTCAGCGGCGACCAGCCGCTGCCGTTCCAGCGCGCCAGATGATTGACCTGCACGCCGTCGGCCGTGCCGAAAGAACCGCCGGCGTACAAGTCGCCATTGAATTCGGCCAATGTCATGACACGGACGTTGCCGTCACCGTCCATGCCTTGACCCATCGCCTGCCAGGCGCTGCCATTCCAGCGCGCAATGGCACCGGCTGGCTGACCACCCGCGATGCGGAAGTTGCCGCCGACGATCAGGTCGTCGCTCAGCACCAGCAGCGAGTGAACACTGGGCAGGGTCGAACTGGGCACAGCCGCCTCGGCGACGCCGCTACCAAGGGAGTTCCATGCGCTACCGTCCCAGCGCGCGATGCGCTGCACGGCCACCCCGCCGGCATCCAGAAAATTGCCACCGACGATCAACTCGCCCTGATACACGGCAACCGCCTGCACGAGCGGCGTCTGATTGAATTCTGCACCGCTGATACCGCTGCCCAAGGCCTGCCATTCGCTGCCATTCCAGCGTGCGATGCGCTGCACCGGCAGATCGCCAGCATGGGTGAACCAGCCGCCGACCAAGCCTGTTGCCATTGGTGCCCAGTCGCTGCCATCCCAGCGAGCGATGTTGTTCGCCGGCACTCCGCCAGCGGTATCGAAGAAGCCGGCGACGATCAGATCGCCATCGAACACGGCAAGAGCTCGAATGCTTGGGTTGCCGCTGCCGCTCATCCAGACGCCGGCACCGGTCGGCCCGGCCAGTGCCGTCCATTGCGTACCATCCCAGCGCGCAATGCGATTG
>CAZFUH010000546.1:1883-2102 GCA_964522235.1 uncultured Rhodanobacteraceae bacterium | reverse complement strand
TACGTGGTGTCGTCGACGCGAACGAACTTCCCGTGGACCAATAGCCACCACATCTCCGGCGACCTGCGCGCGGGCGTTCAGAAACTGAAGCAAGAGTCCCCGGCCGGCGTCCTTCTCGGTAGCGGCAAACTCGCAACCGAACTGGACCGGCTGGATCTGATCGACGAGTACAAGTTTCTCGTCCACCCCAGGATCGCCGGCCACGGGCCAACTCTGTAC
>CAZFUH010000546.1:0-1873 GCA_964522235.1 uncultured Rhodanobacteraceae bacterium | reverse complement strand
GGCTGCCAGGCACGCGACGACTCGAGCTCGTTTCGGCGAAGCCGCTCCGCTGCGGCGCAGTCGCGATGCACTACCGGCGCGCGCACAGCTAAGAACCGGTTGTAGGGGACGGTACGGGCCCAAGCCGACGCCACATCGCGGGGCAAATTGAATCAGCGAATTGTCACTTGGGGGCGGTATGGTTCGTAACTCCAGCTCAGCTTCGCGGCCGCCCAACGGCTAAGGATAGATCGCGCGCAGCTCCGACCTGATGCGGTTGTTGAACAAGCCCGGTCAGGGGAAGTAGTCACGGGGACAATTCTCGGAAAGCAGCGAAAGCCCGTGATCGGGTGATGAAGGTTCGCGCTCATGTCGCAGCGTTCGCTGCGTCCGCCTTTACCTGTTAGGGAATCGGCAACCAGGGTCGCTCGCGCTACCCTTTGTTCTGAAGATGGGCTGCTGGCGTGAACCGACGTTTCGAACTGCAGCAGCACTCTGCGCCGTCACATTGGGACTGCCCGGACCATGCACGAACGCACGAAACCGCCGCTGACCACCGGCCTGGTTTGCATCCTCGTCCTGTTGGCGGCATGCGCCAACACAGGGCCGACCGACCCGTTCCCCACGCACATGCGCATGGTGCTCGAGAACGATCATGTCCAGGTGCGTGAACTGTTCGCGTCGCCTGGCGCGAGCGCGTCCATGCACCTGCAACCGCCAGGAGTGCGCATCAGCCTGAGCAGGGCGCGATTCGAGTGGACGCTGCCGGACGGCACGACGTCGATCGTCGACCAATTCCCCGGCCAGGTCTGGTGGGTGGACGAGCCCGAACGCTATGCATGGCGATTGCTGGCCGGAAACGCGCACCTGGTGTTCGTCGATGTCCGCTCGGCCGCCACGGGCAGCGCGCCTGTCGATCCACCTTTGGCGCGGGATCATTCGACGATCGTCGATGCTGGTGAGTCTGAGCCGGGCTCGATTCCGGGTAACCATCGCCGGCCATACCCGGATCTTCGATTTCGAACCGGGCATGGTGCGCTGGAGCAATCACTTCACCCATTCCTGGGACATCGTCGCTGGCGAGGCGCGGGTGCTCATGGTCGAAATCAAGTCGGCCGATGCCGATCCGGCGTTCCAGGCCCGGCACTGACCCGAACTGGCGAGCACCTGCGAGCCTGAAATGGAAAGTTCTGGGGAAACCTCTGGCTCGGAAGGCCGGTCGTTTGCTCGGTGATGGGCCGCCATGGAAGTATTGGCGAATGCGGTACCCGTACCGCGTCGGGCGGAGGGTTCCGGCCCGGGTGCTTCTCCTGAGACTTGAGCGCTGCTTGAATGTTCGACATCCACAACTACGCTGGCTTCGTACTGGCGATCGTCCTGTTTCAGATGATTCCGGGGCCGGGCACGATCGCAGTGCTGAACGCCACCGCACGCAACGGTGTACGAGCAGGCGGTGCGGCGGTACTGGGCACACTGTGCGGCGACTTCGTGTTCATGCTCGCGGCCGTCCTGGGTCTTGCCGCGATCCTGCAGGCCAATCCGTCGCTGTTTCTGGCGCTGCAATGGTTCGGGGCTGTCTACCTGGTCGGGATGGGCGTCCAGTTGCTCCGGTCGCAACATGTTCCGCCCGAACCGCTGCCGCAGCGACCGCGCTCGGCGCTGCTGCACTTTCGCCAGGCCTTCATGGTGAGCCTGACCAACCCGAAGGTCATCCTGTTCTTCGTTTCGTTCTTTCCTCTTTTTCTGCGGCCCGGCGCCTCCGTGGTCGCGCTGATCATCATGATGCTCCACGTGACGGTGCTGAGCCTGATCTACCAGGGCGGGCTCGTGCTGGTGGGCAATCGTGTCGCCTGGTCGTTGCGCAGCCTGCCATCGGCGAGGCGGATCGGGACAC
>CAZFUH010000545.1:0-2104 GCA_964522235.1 uncultured Rhodanobacteraceae bacterium | reverse complement strand
TCAGGACGCCGCCGGTGGCGGTGATCTTGATCACGTCCGAGTTTTCCTTGTAGCGCTGGCGCACGGCACGGCGGGCCTCGATCGGACCGGCGATGACACCGTCTTCGGGACCGGGGTAGCCGAGCGAGCGGGCGAGCTCGCGGCTGATGCCGTTGCGCGGATCAGCGTGACCACCAGTGGTCGCGATCGACTTGCCGGCGGCGATGATGCGCGGACCGCGAACCAGTCCCTGATCGATTGCGTTGCGCAAGCCTTGGGTGCGCTCGCCGCCCAGGTCGCGCACGGTCGTGAAACCGGCCAACAGGGTCTTCTCGGCGTAGCCGACCGACCGGTAGGCGTAGTCTTCGGGATTGAGTCGAAAGCCTTCGGCGTAGGCGGCAGGACTGGTCTGGGTGCCCAGATGTACGTGCATGTCGATCAGGCCAGGCAGGCAGGTGGCATCGCTCAGGTCGATGTGGCGGACATCGCCGGCCCGCGGCGCCTGTGTTTCGACCGATTCGATTCGGCCATTGCGTATCAGGACGTAGCGGCGATCGAGCAGGCGCGCCTGTTCGGCGTCGAACAGGTGGCCGCATTCAATCAGCAGCGGCTGATCGACGTCCGCCAGTGCGATGGCGGGACAGAGCAGGGCGGCTAGCAGCAGCGGACGCATCGGCAATCCTCGAAAATGGATTGCCGACGATACCGGGTTGATCGTGGCGCGGCGAATGCCGGAGATCGCTTCGGCGCGTGCTCAGGGCGGGCCGCCGCGGCGATAGGCTGCTAAGATTGCGTTAAACCATTCCAAGGGTTCCGCCGCCGATTGCGCCGGCGCCCGCACAGCCGAGTACGCCCATGCAGGAACACTACAGCCCCGCCGACATCGAGGCGGCCGCCCAGCAGTACTGGACCGAAAACCGCGCCTTTGAGGTCGTCGAAGACCCGGGCCGGCCGAAGTTCTATTGCCTGTCAATGCTGCCGTACCCGTCCGGCGCCTTGCACATGGGCCATGTCCGCAACTACACGATTGGCGACGTCATCAGCCGCTACCAGCGCATGCTCGGCAAGAACGTGTTGCAGCCGATGGGTTGGGACGCGTTCGGCCTGCCGGCCGAGAATGCCGCGATCAAGCATCGGACTGCGCCGGCAAAATGGACCTATGCCAATATCGAGCACATGCGCGATCAGCTCAAGTCTCTGGGCTATGCCATCGACTGGACGCGCGAATTTGCTACCTGCCGTCCGGACTACTACGTGCATGAGCAGCGCATGTTCGTGCGTCTGTTCGAGAAAGGACTGGTCTATCGCAAGAACAGCGTGGTCAACTGGGATCCGATCGACCAGACCGTGCTCGCGAACGAGCAGGTGATCGACGGCCGCGGCTGGCGTTCCGGCGCCGAGGTTGAGAAGCGCGAGATTCCGCAGTGGTTTCTGAAGATCACCGACTATGCGCAGGAGTTGCTCGACGAGCTGGACCGGCTCGACGGCTGGCCGGAATCGGTCAAGACGATGCAGCGCAACTGGATCGGGCGAAGTGAAGGCCTGGAGATCCGTTTCGACGTCCGCGACGGCGATGACCACGAGCTGGAGCCTCTGAGCGTATATACGACCCGGCCGGACACCTTGCTCGGCGCCACCTTCGTGTCGGTTGCCGGTGAACACCCGCTGGCGCTGCACGCGGCTGCCAATCGTCCGGAGCTGGCGGCATTTCTGGACGAGCTGCGCCGCGGTGGCGTCTCCGAAGCCGAGTTGGAGGCCCAGGAAAAGCGCGGCATGGACACCGGTCTGCGTGCTATCCACCCGATCAGCGGCGACGAGCTGCCGATCTTCGTCGCCAACTTCGTGCTGATGGCCTACGGCACCGGCGCGGTCATGGCCGTGCCCGGCCATGACCAGCGCGACTGGGAGTTTGCGCAGAAGTACAGTCTGCCGGTGCGGATGGTCATCGTCGATCGCAGCGTCGTCGATGCCCTGCGCGAGATCGAGCACGACCTGGGTCTGGGTGTCGGCGCCGACCTCATGCGTGCGGCCCTGCGTGGGCGGAGTCTGGATGTCCGCGCGACATCGGCGGCGGTGCAGACGGTCGAAAGCTTTGAGCGTGCGATCCAGGATCAGGGCGCGTTCG
>CAZFUH010000544.1:0-2109 GCA_964522235.1 uncultured Rhodanobacteraceae bacterium | reverse complement strand
AGCGGTAAACGCCTACAGGCCGAACGTACTCCCACTCGTCACCTCCAGCAACTAGCCAGGCCACGGCTTGGTGGGTTGTTCCAGCAGCGCTTCGGACTGGCAGCGCAGCGGTATATGATGCCCGCGACCGGGGCTGCCACCGCCCGCGAACCGATCTCTTCCATAGGATTTCGCAATGACACTTCGAATCGCCCTGATCTTCGGGCTTGTGCTGTTCGCCGCTGCACCGCTGTCGGCTCAAGTGGTCGAGGGTATCGATTTCGGTGATGACAGCAGCATGTGGGCCAATGACGGCGAGTGCGACGATCCGCGCTTCGTCGGCCCGGGCATGACCGACACCCAGTTGCTCGAATCCGACCGTGGTCATGATGCCACCGACTGCATCGAAGCCTATCGCGCCGGCCGGATTCAATTGCGTGAATCGACGCCTGACAGCAAGAAACACTGATCCGGGCGCGTGCTCGGAGACCTGATGCTATGCGCCAGCGATCCCTGCCGCGGCAATGGCGACCGGTTCTCTGGACCGAGCAGTCCGGTGCCCGACTCGCAGAGGAAGAGCAAGGGGTATATATTGGAGCGATGCCACCCACTGACTGCGACCGGAGGATGCTGCCATGAACAAGCGCTACGCCATGATGATCCCGCTCGTGCTCTTCGCCGCCGCTCCGCTGCTTGCGCAGCAGGTCGTCGACGGTATCGACTTCGGCGATGACAGCAGCGAGCGAGCCAATAACGGCCGGTGTGAGGATCCACGTTTCGCCGGCCCCGGCGCAAACCCGGAAAACCGCTCCGACGAAGATAGCGGACGCGACGCGAGCGACTGCATTGCAGCTTATCGCGCCGGTCAGATCTGGTTGGAACAGGCTCAGGAAGAGGACGATCCGCCGCGCTGACTGCGCGCGCCTGGTTGGAGCTGGACGAGGCCGAAACCTCGTCGAGTTGAGCCGCCCCGAACGTCATCCTTCAGGAGCACAGCAGGTGCTCGCGCAGCGCTGTGTAGTCCGCGGGCAGCGGATCGGCCTGCGCTGGCCGGGCCAATAGCGCGGCCAGCGGTGCCGGCACCTCGATGTCACGGCCGAGCAAGGGTTCGACGATGCTGTCGAACTTGGCCGGATGCGCGGTTGCGGCGACCGCCCAGCTGCCGGTTTCACCACGCTCTCGAAGTCGCTTGAGCACGGCCAGACCGCAGGCAGTATGCGGACAGACGGCGACCCCATGGTCGCGATCGGTGGCGACGATGGTTGCACGGATGGTGTCGTCGTCGACGCTGTCCGCGCGCAGCACGCGGCGCAGGTCCTGGCGATCCGGATACAGCCAGCACAGGCGTTCGAAGTTGCTTGGCGCACCGACGTCCATTGCGTTGGCGAGGGTCGCCACGCTCGGCTGCGGCCGGTAGTCGGCGCCGGAGAGAAACTCCGGCAGGACGCGATTGGCATTGGTCGCGAGCACGACCTCGCCGATCGGCACGCCCATCGAGCGCGCCAGCAGCGCGGCGAAGGCATTGCCGAGATTGCCGGTCGGCACGATGAAGTTCAGCGCCGCACGATGATGACGCCGATGCGCAAACGCAGCCTGGGCGTAGTAGCTCATCTGCGGCAGCAGACGGCCGAGGCTGATGCTGTTCGCCGATACCAGGGGAGCACGGGCACGCAGCTCGGTGTCGGCGAATGCCTGCTTCACCAGGGCCTGGCAGTCATCGAAGCTGCCCTGTACGCGCAGCGCTCGGACATTGCCGCCAAAGGCGCCGAGCTGATGCGCCTGGCGCCGCGAGACGCGACCGTCGGGATACAGGATCAACACCCGCAAACCGGGCAGACCATGACAGGCACCGGCCACCGCGGCACCGGTATCGCCTGAGGTCGCGACCAGGACCGTACGCTCGCGCCCCTCGCCGCTCTGGCGCATCAACACCTGGGCGAGAAAGCGCGCGCCGACATCCTTGAACGCCGCGGTCGGGCCATGGAACAGCTCCAGCAGAAAGCTGCCGGCATCGCCGTGCAGAGCTGCCAGCGGGACTGGAAAATTCAGCGCAGCACGGCTGATCTGCGGCAGATCGCCGGCCAGGGGATCGCCGGCGAAGTACGGTGCCAGCAGTGCGGTCGCGGTCGC
>CAZFUH010000543.1:0-2113 GCA_964522235.1 uncultured Rhodanobacteraceae bacterium | reverse complement strand
TCGACGACCTGGTCGCCGGTGACGCCGAGCAGGCCCAGGCCGAGTCCGTCGTTGCCGTCCGGCAGCATGCCGGCATAGCGCGGCCGCGCGCGGCCTTCGAACAGGGCTTCGATGCGGTCCTTGGCCTGGCGCCAGCGGGTGTCGTCTTCGCGCAGGTATTTCTCGACCTGCTGGTCGATGGCGGTGTTCATGAACATGGCCAGGATCATCGGCGCCGGGCCGTTGATGGTCATCGACACGCTGGTCGTCGGCGCGCACAGGTCGAAGCCGGAGTACAGCTTCTTCATGTCGTCGAGGGTGGCGATGTTGACGCCGGAATTGCCGATCTTGCCGAAGATGTCCGGGCGCTCGGCCGGGTCTTCGCCGTACAGGGTGACCGAGTCGAACGCGGTCGACAGCCGCGCCGCCGGCAGGCCCTGGCTGAGGTAGTGGAAGCGGCGGTTGGTGCGCTCGGGCGTGCCTTCGCCGGCGAACATGCGGATCGGGTCTTCGCCGCTGCGCCGATACGGATAGACACCGCCGGTGTACGGATAGCCGCCGGGCAGGTTTTCCTTCATCAGGAACACCAGCAGGTCGCCCCAGTCGCGGTATTCGGGGGCGGCGATCTTCGGGATCTTCTGATGGCTGAGCGATTCCCGGTAGTTGTCGACGCGAATGGTCTTGTCGCGGACCTGGTACTCGGTGACCTCGTCGGTGACCGACCGGTAGCGTGCCGGCCAGTCGCGCAGCAGTTTCACCGCTTCGCTGCTGAGCTCGTCGAGGGCGGCGTTGTAGCGCTGTCTGAGGTGCAGCAGGTCGGCACTCGGGGTGGCCGGCTGCGCCGACGCGCTGCCGTCGGCCGCTGCGCTGCCCGGCAGCAGGGCTTCCGGGGCGTAGGGGTGCAGGGGCTTGGGCAGCTCGTCACCGGCTTCGAGCTCGTGGAGCACTTCGTGGTAGCTCTGGGCGCGGCTGGCGGCGGCGGCCTGACGCAGAATGTCGGCATTGATGCTGCGCCCCTGCTCGGCGATCTCGGCCAGATAGCGCACGCGCTGGCCGGGAATCAGCACGGTGGCGCGCGGCTCCTTCAACGAGACATCGAGCTTCGGGCGGAAATCGCAACGCTCCGAACCCAGGCCGCGGGCGGCCGCCGGAGCGTCGCCGTCGGCGCTGGTCGCGGCGGTGCCGGATACGGATTCGGCGGCCGTTGCTGCGCTGGAAGCGCTGCCCTCGCCGCCCAGGCGCTCGCGCAGCAGCCGGCACAGGTTCACGAACATCCACGACACGCCGGGATCGTTGAATTGACTGGCGATGGTCGGGTACACCGGCACGTCCTCGTCCTTCATCGAGAACGCGACGCGGTTGCGCTTCCATTGCTTGCGGATGTCGCGCAACGCGTCCTCGGCGCCGCGCCGGTCGTACTTGTTCAGCACGATCAGCTCGGCGAAATCGATCATGTCGATCTTTTCCAGCTGGCTGGCGGCGCCGTAGTCGCTGGTCATCACATACATCGGAAAGTCGACCAGATCGACGATCTCCGAATCGCTCTGGCCGATGCCGGCGGTCTCGACGATCACCAGGTCGTAGCCCAGGCTCTTCATCAGGGCGATCGAGTCCTTGAGCACGATGCTGGTGGCGGCGTGCTGGCGGCGCGTCGCCATCGAGCGCATGAACACGCGCGGCGAGCGCAGTGAGTTCATCCGGATGCGGTCGCCGAGCAGGGCGCCGCCGCTGCGCCGGCGGGTCGGGTCGACCGCGATCACAGCGATGCGCAGCTTCGGAAACTCGGCTAGAAAGCGGTTGAGCAATTCATCGGTAACGCTTGATTTTCCTGCGCCACCGGTACCGGTGATGCCGATGACCGGGGCCGGCCGCCGGGCTCGGGATTCGGCGCTTGCGACCACCGAGAGCCGGGATCCGGCGCTCAGCGACCAGCGCTTGCGCAGGGCCTCCAGCTCGGCTTCGGAATAGCGGCCGTCTTCGATCGCCGAGAGCATGCGGCCGACGGCGATTTCGTCGTCCAGGTCCGGGATCGTCGGCTTGTCCGCGGGCTGGGCGGCGGCGCTTGGATCGCGATCGAACTCGCGCTCGCGCGCTTGGGCGGCACGGCGCACGACATCCTCGATCATCGCCACCA
>CAZFUH010000542.1:0-2124 GCA_964522235.1 uncultured Rhodanobacteraceae bacterium | reverse complement strand
GATCGGATCGGTGGCGGCACACATCGGACCCGGAGTCGCGCCGGCGCGCGCGGGACACAGGAATGCGCGCATCGACGCGGCACCACGCCGCAGTGTGCGCCACACCGTTTCGTCACCACTGAGCCAGTAGTAGAGCATCAGGTTTTCGAAGTAGGCATGTGAGCCGTTGTCGTCGGCGCGGTAGCCGCCGTAGCCGGCCGGTGCCTGACCGCAGTAAAAATACGGATCGCCCGGCGCGCACTGGATGATCTGCGTGTGCAGCATGCGTCGGGCGGCCGGAAATGCGATCTCGTGCAGGCGGCGCACGTCGCCATGGCGCAGCGCCGAAACCACGGCGGTCGCGCTGGCGTTGTGATAGTCGGTCCAGGTCGCGCACCAGTAGGTGTCATCCCACGACGCCCCGGGCGTCGGGTCGTTTCCGCAATCCAGTTCGTCGCCGAGTACCGGATCGCCCCAGTAGCGCGGGAACAGGCCGTCGGTCATCAAGCCGTGCATGCCGAGGCTACGGCGCAATTCGATCGTCCGGTCCAGGGTCTGTTCGACCAGGGTGTCGTAGGGCTGCCACTGCGGCGGCAACGGACCGGCGGGAAACTCTTCAAGCGCGCCCGTGGCCACCACCCAGGCCGGATCCGGCAGTGCCAGCAGTGGCGTGTTCAACGCCGGCCAGACTGCGGCGACACCGGCATCGTGTGCAACGCCAGGGCCGTGCACGGCAATCGCGTATTCGACATGAGCCGCCTGCCGGGCGCCGAGCCAGAAACCATCGTCGGCAAGATCCAGGGCGATCGAACCGTCGGCAAGCACGCGCAGGGCCTGCGGTTCATGCCGATGCATGGCAGCCAGCGCCACCGTCAGCAGGCCGCCACTGCCTTGCAGCGTCAACACGCCACCATCGGCCAGATTGCCGCTCGCGATGGCGCCGTTCGGCCACTGCTGCTGGTACAGGTACGGATCGTTGCGCTGCTCGCGCCGGAGTTGGCGCAGATGGACGCTCTGACCCAGAGCATATGGAGCGCTGGACACAGGCACGCTGGCTGTTGCCAGCATCCCGACGCTGAAGCCGGCGCCGACAGCTGGGGTCAGACGTTCGCGCCAGCGGCCGACGAGGACGCCGTTGGGCTGACCATTGCAGGAGAGCACGCCGCGGCCGCAACGGTCGCCTTCCCAGGTCAGCCAGGCGCGCACGCGAGCGACATTGGATCCGGCACGAAACTCGTAGCGTCGCGTCAACACCATTGCGCCACCGTCGATCGGCGGAATCGCCAGCTCGGCTTCGGCGACGACGACCGCATCGAGTGCACCGCTGCGTACCAGTTCGACGCGGCGTACCAGGCCGACGGCCGTCACCACCTGCCCAGCAATCAGCAGCTCGACATCCGCGCCGGTAACCAGCTCCGCCGCGCCAGCCGGGGTGGCGCGGTGCAGGGCTCCGTCGCTACCGATGCGAAACGTCACGACACCGGTATCGACGTCGATGCCGCCAGCAGCGGCGGACGCAACCAGCGCTGCGGTCGGCGCCGGATTCGCGACGCTGCCGTCATCGACCAGGCGAAACATCCGCGTCGACGCCGCCGGCAGGTCGGCGCGGAAGCTCACCAGCAACCACTGGATCGGCGCCGCCTCCTGGTCGCGCCCGGCATGCCAGCGGGCCAGCACCCGGAAGGATGCCGGCACGGCTTCCCCGGCGGCGTCGACGATCGCAAGGCCGCCGGTTTCATGCACTGCCTGGCTGCGTGCGAGCGGCACGCCCGACACGACGATTTCGCCATTGCGCGGATACGTCGTAGTGTTCTCGACGCGCAGCATTCGTGCCGACGGCAACGGCGGATCGTATAAGGCCAGCGCCGGTTCGCAGGTCAGCAGCGCCAGAGCCAGCAGGCCGGCCGATCGAGTTGCAAAGTTCATCGGATGACTCCCCTCGCGGTCGAGGCGACCGCAGCGCAACCGACGTAGCAGGAACCATTTCCCTCTCACGGCACCGGCGCGCCGACACGATGCATCCCGTGACAGCGGCGGGCAAACGCTGCGAAAGCGAGAGGAATTGCTGCGTCCTGCGTCTGTTGCCTGCTGCGACTTGCGCGGCGAACCGCATACAGGAGGATTCATGAATCACAACATGTTCCG
>CAZFUH010000541.1:0-2131 GCA_964522235.1 uncultured Rhodanobacteraceae bacterium | reverse complement strand
GCGCGTCCTGGTCGATCACGCTCGCCGACAGGCGGCCGGAAAAAGACCGCCATCGGATCGCCGGCTGTCGGTCGAGGAGATCGACATCGCCAGCGAGCAGGAGGACTTCGATCTGATGGCGCTCGACGCGGCGCTGACCCGGCTGGCGTCGATCGACCCGCGCCAGGCGCAGATCGTCGAGCTTCGCTACTTCACCGGCCTGGACATCGATCAGACCGCCGCTGCGCTCGACCTCTCGGTGTCGACCGTCACCCGCGACTGGCGCATGGCCCGAGCCTGGCTGCAGCGCGAGCTGGCCTAGACTATTCGTCACAGCTGCTGCGCAGGTTCGCGATCGAGGGGTTGTGGGACTGCAGCGCCGGCCAGTGCTGCAGCAGCCGCTGGCGCAGTCGTTCGGGTATTGCATCGATACAGCGATCGGGGTCGATCCGCTGCGCCAGCGCAGCTGCCGGATCGAGCTGGCCGGATCGCATGGCCAGTTCGATGCGTAGCAGGGTTTCCAACAGGACGGCGGGGTCGGCCGCGTCGAGATTGCGCTCGGCGTTGATTGTGTCCAGACGCTGCAGGGTGAGTACGGCGGCGTCGGACTGTCCGCGCTCCAATTGCACATCGATCAGTCCGAGCAGGATGCCGGCGATGATGTACGGGTGGGCACGTTCGTCGGCGTCAGTCATGATGCCGGCCGCATTCAGATAGCTGCCTTCTGCCTGTTCCAGTGCGCCCTGCTGGTGCAGTGCAGCGGCCTGGATCCGCAGCAGTTGCGCGTACCGGCTTCGATCGCCTCCGGCGCCAATAGCTGCGGCGTTCTCGAATCGCGGCCTGTGCACGTCGATCAGGCGCAACGCCTCGGCGGGATCGCCATGGTCTGCATGATAGGTGCCGATGTTCAGCACGGTGATTCGATACAGGGTGTTGTCTTCGCCTTCGGTGCTCTGGAGGATTCGGGCGGCGCGCTCGAACTCAGCCAGACTCTCGGGGTGTCTGCGCAACAGCGACAGGGTGACGCCGAGGTTGCTGTGGACAGCGGCCAAACTCATGCCCGGACCGATCAGGCGTTCGTAGTCGGTGATCAGCGCGCGATGCGGCTCGATCGCTGCGGCGGCATCGAACTGTGCCAAGGACATGGCATGGACGAAGCGCGTACTGAGCAGGCGTGGATCGTCGTCACGGTACAGACGGCGCGCGACCGACAGCGTCTTCTCTGCCATGGTCAGGGCCTGAGCCGAGGTGTCCGGATGGCTGTAGGCGACGGTCAGGGCGCGATAGGTTTGCAGCAAAAGGGCATCGTTCGGTGCTGCCTGCGCGTCCAGTTGCTCGGCTATCGCCAGCAGTTCGTTCTGAGTTCGGGCGAGGGGCTGGTCGAGCAGATTGGCATGGTTGTGCAGTTTGCGCACACGTAGCCGCAACACTTCCTCATCAGCGTCGGCAACAACGTCGGTCATCAGCTCGATGGCTTCGGCATCGGTGGCGATCGAGTCGGCTGTTCGCCAGCTGTTGCTGTAGGCCTGGGCAAGATGGCTGAGCAAATAGGCCCGTTCGCGCCGGGTCTCGTCCTGCTCAGGTAGCAGATTCAGCGCCGCCTGCAGCAATGGCAGAGCCTGTTGGCCCAGCCCCAGACCGTTGTAGGCTCGCCCCATCGCAACCAGCATCGAGCGCTTCAACGAGTGTTCCAGGTCGTCGCGTTCCAGCAACTCCTGCGCACCACGGTCGAGTAGTTCGCGCACAGTGACTTCGTTGCCGCGTGAGCGCAGGGAGTCGGCATTCTCGAACAAGTCGTTCATGAAGCCGGCCAGGGCCTCGGCTCGGTCTCGTTCGGTCTGGGTGCGCTGGAGCTGGGCTTCGCGATCCAGACTGAAGCCGAGCAGCAGCACCACAAGAGCTCCTGCGGCGGTCAATGCCCAGCGCCAGCGCCAGGAAAAGCGGCGCAGACGGTAGGGCCAGTGGCCGCGTCGGGCCTGGACGGGCCGCGATTCGAGAAACCGGCGCAGGTCGGCGGCGAAGGCCGCGACCGAGGGATAGCGCTGACCCGGTGCGCGGCGCAGTGCCTTGAGGACGATGGCGTCGATGTCGCGCGGAATCCGAACTCTGCCTCGCCGAGGCGCTCGTCCGGATGGGCGCGGCGGTGGACCGC
>CAZFUH010000540.1:0-2161 GCA_964522235.1 uncultured Rhodanobacteraceae bacterium | reverse complement strand
CCGCCAATGTTGCTGGTTGTTGAGCACCCGGGCTAGATTGATTCGCGCATGGATCGATAGTGGACTTTCCGGCTGGTAGCGGCGCTCGGCCTCAGCCATGACTTGATATAGGATTTCGCTGGCTTCGTAGCTTGTGTCCGGATGTTCGGCTAACGCAAGCGCCAAGTTCAGCCCCACTCGCAGCGTGTTTGCGTGTCCTTCCCCGAGCGCCTCCCGCAAGGCATCCCACGCCAGGCGCAGTCGGGCGATGGCGGTCTCGTTTCGGCCAGCTGATCGCAATGCCGCGCCGAGTATGCTGTGGGCGAGACCGGCGATTGAGCTTTTTGGTCCATAGTGCTCCAGCAGTTGATCGACGACACGTTCCAATTCCCGCAGTGTGGGTTCAGACGCGTCGAAGCGATAGAGCGCATTCAATCTGCGTAGTTTGGTCAGCGTAACTCGAGGGTGGCTGTCTGGAAGGTGTTGCTTTTGCCAAGCCAAGGTCGCAGTAAGCGCCTCATACGCATCTTCATGGAGTCCATCCATCCGCAGCGTTTCTGCAAGCTGCCAATGCACCTCGGTCGCTACCTCGTCCTCTGGATGCCCGTCGTTCAGCGCAGCCATGGCATCGCGCAACATACCTATTGTTGTAGCGGGACGCGGAGTTCTGCTGTAGTCCAAGCGCGCTTGCGCCACAGCCCAGTCAGGCTGTGGGGATGGGTCAAGTGCACCTACTACTTCGAGCAGATCCTGGGCGGCAACCAGATCCCCGAGCCCGGTCAACGCACGCGCCGCGG
The DNA here is from genome assembly GCA_964522235.1 of uncultured Rhodanobacteraceae bacterium. Classification (GTDB taxonomy): domain Bacteria; phylum Pseudomonadota; class Gammaproteobacteria; order Xanthomonadales; family UBA2363; genus Pseudofulvimonas. The sequence goes on along the minus strand of CAZFUH010000540.1, from coordinate 1,385 downwards.
TCAGCCGCAAGCGCCGGATCAGCGCTGGATCGGTGCCGGACGCCTCAGCGGCGGCGAGGCCGCGCTGCGCCAACTCGGCCGCCTTTGCATCCGAAGCCAGCGCCAGTTCGACGCCGGCCAGGGTGTCGGCGAGCAGGGCGAACAGGTGCGGCTGGCCATCGGCCAGCGTTTCCAGCCGCGGCTTGGCGGCATCGAGAATCTGCCGTGCGCTGACCTCGTCGCCAGCGGCCCGGGCCGGGTCGGCATACTGGAAGGCATCGCGCAGCACCTGCACGACTTGCTGCGCATGATCGCGTTCGATCAGCGCCAGGTTGCGCTGTTGCGCCAGCTCGGCCGATTGCAGTGCCAGAAGCAAGGTGCCGGTGAGCAGGGCGATCAGCAGAACCAGGGACATCGTCACCGCCACGGCATGGCGGGCGACAAAGCGGTCAAGCCGGTACAGACGGTCGCCATGACGGGCGTGGATCGGCTTTTGCTCCAGATGCCGGGCGATATCGGTATCCAGGTCCGACACCGTGCGGTAGCGATCGCCCGGCGATTTCCGCAGACAGCGCAGGACGATGGCATCGAGGTCACCCTTCAGTCGCCGGGACAATGCCTGCGCGCTGTCCAGGCCGCGCTCGTGCGCTGCGGCGGGATCGATCGCCGACAACTGGCTCAGCGGCGGCGGCGGCATGGTCAGAATCATCTGCTCGACCTGGGCGCCGCGCAGGCCGTCGAACTTCAAGGGCGGCCGGCCGGCCAGCAGCTCATAGGCAAGCACGCCCAGGGCATAGACATCGCAGCCGATTCCGGTCGGTTCGCCGTGCAGCAGTTCCGGTGAGGCATTGATCGGAGTCAGAAAGCGCTCGCTGGTCGCGGTCAGCCCGAAATCGGTATCGGTCAGGGACTTGGCGATGCCGAAATCCAGCAGCTTGGTCTCACCTTGCGGCGTCACCAGCACGTTGCTGCCCTTGATGTCGCGATGCACGATCAGCCGGGCATGGGCATGCGCGACCGCGTCAAGAATCTTGCGCAGCAGCAACAGACGCTCACGGATCCCGAGCCGGTGCCGGTTGCAGTACTCCAGCAGCGGCTCGCCCTCGACGTACTCCATGATCACGTACGGCGTGCCGTCGGTGAGGGTGCCGGCATCAAAGAAGGTGCAGATGCCTGGGTGCTGGAGCGAGGCGAGCAGGCGGCGTTCGCGCGAGAACCGCGCCAGCACGTTGGATTCCAAGCGGTCAGGCCGGATGAACTTGATCGCGGCGGCGTGCTCGACGTCGCCTTCCAGGCGTTGCGCGAGATAGACCTGACCCATGCCGCCGCTGCCGAGCAGGCGCTCGATTCGATAGGCGCCGATGGTCTGGCCTTCGAACCGCATTGTCGGCGCGGCCTGATTCAGT
>CAZFUH010000539.1:0-2165 GCA_964522235.1 uncultured Rhodanobacteraceae bacterium | reverse complement strand
GCTCAGCCGTCGGGCAGCGCGGCGAAGCGCTGCGCCAGGTGATCGATCAGCGCGCGAACCGACGGCAGCAGGCCGCGTCGTGACGGGAACACGGCGTGGACGATCTCGCGTCGCGGCTGCCAGTCGGGCAATACCTGCAGCAGGGCGCCGCTGGCCAGTTCGTCGACCACCATCATGCTGGGCAACTGCACGACGCCGAGACCGGCGAGTGCGGCACAGCGCAGCGCCGTCATGCTGCGCGTGATCAGGCGTGGCTGGTGCGCCACGCTGGCGACGGCGCCGTCCGGGCCGAACAGATGCCAGACATGCTCGCTCTGTGGCGTGCCCAGGTCCAGGCTGGGCAGGTGCGGCAGGTCGGCCGGCATCGCCGGGCTGCCGTGCGTGGCGAGCAGCTCGGGTGCGGCGAGCAGGCGCTGGCTGCGCTCGGCGAGTACGCGCAACACCAGGTCGCTGTCTTCGAGCGGCGGCGGCCGGACCCGAAGCGCGAGGTCGATACCCTCGCCGACCACGTCGACGCGCCGGTTGCTGGCTTCCAGGTGGATCTCGACGCGCGGGTTGGCGGCCATGAACCCGGTCAGCATCGGAGCGACCAGGGTGTCGAGCAGGGCCACCGGACAGCTCATGCGGACGATGCCGCAGGGGTCGCTGCGGCTCAGGTCGATGGCCTCCTGCGCAGCCTGGGCCTCGACCAGCATGGCCTTGCAATGGCCGTAGTAGATCCGGCCGATCTCGGTGACCGCGAACTGCCGGCTGGAACGCTGGATCAGGCGCACGCCCAGGCCCTGTTCGAGCACGGCCAGACGCCGGCTCAGCTTCGATTTCGGCACGCCCAGGGCGCGTCCGGCCGGAGCGATGCCGCCGTGATCCACCACCTGGACGAAGTAGTACAAGTCGTTGAGGTCCTGCATGGCGGGCTCATCGTTCACGAAATGGAACGCAGAGGATAAATCCTGCGGTCTACCGAAGGTATCGTTGCTGATCTATTGTCACTGTCAGGATCAAGGGCCCCGGACGGGGCCGAAACGGAGACAGAAGATGAAGAAGATTCTCGGTACCTACAGCGCCCCGCGCCCGCATTGGGTCGGCGACGGCTTCCCGGTTCGCTCGCTGTTCTCGTACAACAGCCACGGCCAGCATGTCAGCCCGTTTCTGCTGCTCGACTATGCCGGGCCGGCGCCGTTCGCGCCGGCGTCCGAGCGCCGCGGCGTCGGCGAGCATCCGCATCGTGGCTTCGAGACCGTCACCATCGTCTATCAGGGCGAGGTCGAGCATCGCGACTCCACCGGGGCCGGCGGCCTGATCGGCCCAGGCGACGTGCAGTGGATGACCGCGGCCGCCGGCATCGTGCACGAGGAGTTTCATTCCCAGGCCTTCACCGAGCGCGGCGGCACGCTGGAGATGGTGCAGTTGTGGGTGAACCTGCCGGCCCGCGACAAGCAGGCTGCGCCCGGTTACCAGACCCTGCTCGATGCCGATATCCCGTCCGTGCCGTTGCCGGCCGAGGCCGGCCGGGTGCGGGTGATCGCCGGCGAGTTCGACGGCCATCGCGGTCCGGCGCGCACCTTCACGCCGATCAACGTCTGGGACGTGCGTCTCGCTCAGGGCGGTCAGGCGCGTCTGCAGGTGCCGGACGGTCACACCCTGACTCTGGTCGTGCTGCGCGGCACGGTTCTGGTCAATGGCGACACCGTGGCGCGCGAGGCGCAGATGCTGCTGTTCGAGCGCGACGGCGGCGAGATCGAACTGGAGGCCAACAACGATGCCACGGTGCTGGTGCTCGGCGGCGAGCCGATCGACGAGCCGATCGTCGGCTACGGTCCGTTCGTGATGAACACGCAGGCCGAGATCGAGCAGGCGGTGACCGATTTCCGCAGCGGCCGTTTTGGTGCGGTGAGTCACGCCTGAGCGGTGCGGGCCGGTGCTGCCGGCCCGCCCGAGCGCCGCGCCGGCCGCGCCCAAGCTTGCAGCGCCATACCGCGCAACCTCGGGCCGCTGTGCGGCCACGCTATCCCGCAATATTCATGAACATTCGTCGCGAGGTCGTCGAGACACCGCTGGAACGCGGCGAGCGGACGGGAAGGCGGCGAAGGCGCAGCCGACACCAGCGCCGACGTCGAGCAAGCTCGACGCTATGTATGGACTCGCCCCCACCGTCAACCGCCGCC
>CAZFUH010000538.1:0-2169 GCA_964522235.1 uncultured Rhodanobacteraceae bacterium | reverse complement strand
TATGCCTAAAGACCTCGCAGCGCTGCTGGCGCTCCGGCCTGGCACTTCAACTTTCGCATCCGGCACGCCCTACAATGATCTTGAATACACACTGTTCGACACTGACTATGTCGAAGGAGAGACCAACGGTTTCGACACGTTCATGCCGGTCAATCCGTCTCGTACCACGCCGGGCGCGGACCAGATCAAGATCGTCAATGCCGTCAACAATGTCGATCTGAACTCGGCATATGACGGCCAGGATGGTGACCGGATCATCCTCGGTACTGCAGAAATCGCGGCGCCGTTCTTCTCGCGCGGCGCGAACGGCGTTGACGACGACTACCTGGTGATCACCAATTTCGACTACAACAATGGTTCGATCCAGCTTCGCGGAAAGGCCTCTGACTATGGTATTCTGCGGTGCACACTCGCAGACGGCTGCGCAACGGATGGATTTTATCTCTTTTACACTGCTGCAGGCGCGCCGGATCTTATCGCTTTCATTCACCGGTGCGATGACCTTGCGCTGCCGATTTCCGGCGCCGCGCCGCGCGCGCCCAAAGGTCTGTGCAACGTAGATGAGACCCTCAGCCTGACGAATACCTCCCAGTTCACCTTCGCTTCCCCGCTGCCGTCGATCCCCGTCATGGCGTCCAGCGCCATCCAGTTCGGGAGTTCGGGCAACGAAATAGTCGGCGGTGTTGCGGCCGACCAGGACGGCAATACCTATGTGCTGGGCGCAACCGGCGGAAACCTGGTCGCAGGCGCGCAGCGCGAACATGCGGTTTTTGTCAGCAAGGTTGCCGCAGGCGGCGCAGTCGCCTGGCACCGGGAGATCGAACTTTCGAACGGCAGTCTACTATTCGATGCCGTCGCTGATGCTGAATTCCTCTATGTTGTCGGGCGAACGCTCGGCGCTCTGCCCGGCTTTGTGAACCGCGGCCGATGGGATGGCATTATCCTGAAGATTCGCCTGACTGACGGAACGCTCGTTGCGAGCGATCAGTTTGGCAATGAAGGCCTGGATGGGTACGGCAACATTACGCTCGACGACAGCGGACATCTCTTTGTGTCCGGCGCTGGCAGCCGGCCCGGACCCGCGTCAACCGACCCCTATCATCTCATCGCCAAGCACCGCATCTCAGATCTTGGCAATGTCTGGCGCGTGATCGAAGCGCCGGACGCGGCCGGCCAGATCTTCGTATCGGAGGCTTGGGGAGGCCTGACCTACATCGCCGGCAACCAGCCTGGACAAGGGCGTCTCGTGGCGGGTGGCTGGCTCATGTCTGCAGGCGGCGCCGATGGTTGGCTTGAAGTCTGGGAAAGCCTCACGCAGGCGGCGCCCGCCAGAACCGCGTCGGCCATCATCGCCTCATCCGGCAATCAGGCAGACTGGGTGCTCGACAATGTCGCCGATGCGAACGGCAACATTTACGCCGTCGGCTATACGACCGGGTCGCTGGGCAGCCCGCACCGTGGCAACGGCGATGCCTATATCGTCCGGTATGACAGCAACCTCACCAATCCAGTATTCGTCCAAACCGGCACGCCGGAGAGCGACGGCTTCCGCAAGCTCGCGATCACACCGACCGGCACACTTATCGCAACCGGCTACTCCTATGGCAACTATGCCCGGGCGAACACCGACCTCCTGAAGCGGACCGGCGATGTCATCGTGCAGACCTTCGACCAGAACCTGAACGCGGTGCGGTCTGCGCAGTATGGCACGGCTGCCGAAGACCGGGCCCATGCGAAGCTTCAGGGTGCAACCCTGCATCTCGGCGGGATGACCGAGGCCGCTCTCGGCGGCGCAAGCTCCGGCAGCTTCGATGCGTTTGTGCTCCGGCTGAACGCCGACACACTTGCCCCGCAGTGACGCTCAGCGGCTAACCCTTGAATTGACGACTGAAATGAGACATGTCTCAGGTTGTATTCAATCGAGGTTGCAAACCGCGTCATGACTGACAGTCCAGAACCCGACGATATGACGGTGCGTGACCGCATCAAAACAACAGCTTTGGATCTTTTCTCCCAGCGGGGCGTGGACGGCGTATCGGTGGCTCAACTCTGCCGCGAGGCCGGCATTGCCAATGGTACGTTTTACACCTGCTACCGCACCCGGGACGAACTCGTGGGAGAGCTTCTGTCTGATGTCGCCTCGACGCTCGCAGCACTGCTGCGGGACGC
>CAZFUH010000537.1:0-2172 GCA_964522235.1 uncultured Rhodanobacteraceae bacterium | reverse complement strand
CGTCGAGCAAGCTCGACGCTACAACGGCGGCTGCCGGGGGCGCACGGCCATTCGAGCTGCTGCGGATTGCCTCAAATGGACTCTTCGAGGTAGGTATAGGCGGTCAGGCCGGCTTCGAGCTGCGCACGCAGCTGCTCGCATTGAGCGGCCGGCAACGCGGCGCGATCGAGTCGTTCGGCGAAACGGCGGCGCAGATCGTCGGCGTCATAGCCGACATAGCCGAGCACGCGGTCAGCGCTGTCGCCACGTCGGGGCTGACGCAGCCGGAAACCGCCATTGTCGATCACGACATCGACCGAATCGGTGTCGCCGAACAGGTTGTGGATGTCGCCGAGCGTTTCCTGGTAGGCGCCGACGAGAAAAAAGCCGAGCCGATACGGCTCGCCTTCGCGCGGCGAGTGCAACGGCAGGCTGGAGTCGACGCCCTCGGAATCAACGTATTGATCGATGCGACCATCCGAGTCGCAGGTCAGATCGGCGATGACGCCATGACGATCCGGTGCCTCGTTCAGGCGGGTAATCGGTACGATCGGGAATACCTGGTCGATCGCCCAGACGTCAGGAATCGACTGGAACACCGAGAAATTGACGAAGTACTTGTCGACCAGCTTGTCGTTGAGCTCGTCGAGCACCTGCCGGTGGGCACGCTCGTGGGTTTTCAGGCGCGCGCGCACCCGATGGGCGATTGCATAGAACAGATCGTCAAGCACCGCGCGCTGATCGATCGTCAGTTCGCCCTGACCATAGCGGGCCTGACCTTCGGCCAGATAGTGCACGGCCTCGTGGTACAACTCCAGCGCCGGCCGCTGTTCGAACTCGGCCAGGATCGAGCGCAAATGACCGATCGCAGCGGGTTCGTCGTCGCTGCGTTCCGCGACGTCGCCGAGCGGCGCGGTCTCGACCTCGCTGACGCCTGCGATCAGCACCGCGTGATGGGCAGTCATCGCCCGTCCGGCCTCGGTGATCACATGCGGTGCCGCCATGCCGTGGGCGCGACAGGCTTCGCCGATCGCCTCGACGATGGTCGCGGCATACTGGTCCAGGGAGTAATTGATCGAGCAATAGCTGCGCGAACGCGTGCCTTCATAGTCGATGCCGAGGCCGCCGCCGACATCCATGTAGGCGATATCGGCGCCCAGGCGCTGGAGTTCGGTCATGTAGCGAGTCGCCTCGCGCATGCCGCCGGCGATGTCGCGCAGGTTCGAGATCTGCGAGCCCATGTGGAAGTGCAGAAGCTTCAACGCATCGAGCTGAGCCAGTGAACTCAGCCGCTGCACCAGATCGAGGATTTGTCGCGGCGACAAGCCGAACTTGGCCTTGTCGCCACCGGTGTTCTGCCACTTGCCGGCACCGAGGGTGGCCAGGCGCAGGCGCACTCCGAGCAAGGGTTGCACATTGAGTGCGGCAGCCTCCTCAAGCACCGTATCCAGCTCCGACGGTTTCTCGATGACGATGAACACGTCCAGTCCGAGTTTGCGACCGATCAGGGCCAGGCGAATGTACTCGCGATCCTTGTAGCCGTTGCAGATCACGATACCCCCGCGCGACAGCGCCAACACCGCGATCAGTTCCGGCTTGCTCCCGGCCTCCAGGCCGAAGCCCGCGGCACCGCCCGCGCGTTGCACCAGTTCGCCGGCAACGCTAAGTTGCTGGTTGACCTTGATCGGGTAGACCGCGGTATAGCCGCCGCCGTAGTCGAGATCGGCCATGGCCTTGGCAAACGCCGCCTGCATGCGTGCCAGCTTGTCGCCGAGTATGTCGGCAAACCGCACCAGCAGCGGCAGTTTCAACCCTTGCGCCTGAGCCTGCTCGACGACCTCGGTCAGCGCGATCTCGCGTCCGGGGGTGCGATCGGGCTGCACCACCAGCTGACCATGGCGATCGACATCGAAATAGCCCTCGCTCCAGTACGGCAGCGAATAGGTGCGGCGGGCGTGATCGATGGACCAGGCGCTCATGGCAGGGTGGCTCCGGCAGGACAGGCGGCCGCATAGTGTAGGGCCAGGAGCCTGCGCGATAGAATTCGACTGGCTGCAACCGCGCCCTCGGCATCCGTTTCGCCTCGTATCTTCCTGCCGCGCAGACTCCCAAAGGAGAATCGATCAACGTCGTCCGGGCCTAGTGTAGTGCGCCGGAAGTTTCGCACCACACTAGCTTGCACGCAGCACCCGA
>CAZFUH010000536.1:0-2174 GCA_964522235.1 uncultured Rhodanobacteraceae bacterium | reverse complement strand
GCGGCGCAGTCGACTTGACCGGATAGAGATACAACTCCGAGAGGTGCATTGGTCATTGCCTACGTAGACACGGATTCCGGCATTGTCCGGCTCGAAGAACAGGATACCGTACCCGAAGGACCCGGCCACTACACTTTGTGCCATTGCGCCGAACGAGTGCCCCTGTGCTCTGGGCTACGAAAACATGGTGTTCTTGGCAGTTCTCTGGTGACGCGAATCACTGAACCAGGAGATCGTCTTGCCTAGGATTCTAACCGGCGCCGGCGGGTCGGCCCGACTTGGACGAGCCGACCCGAGAGGTGGCCAATCCCCTCCCCAAACCCTGGAGTCGCACCGATGAAGAAGCGCCTGACTGGTAGATCGACGACCGTTTTCGGAATGGTCATGATGACCCTCCTGCTATCCCCCGCATTGGTCGTTGCACATGCGGACGTGTTCAACTCAGGCGAAAGCCGAGTAGCCGCGCTCGACTCGCCGGACCGCATTCCCGGTCGCTACATCGCGGTCCTGAAGAAAGAGGTCGTGGAGCAGATGCTTCGAAGCGGTGAAGTCGCCGGACCGGATGCAGCCGTGCGTGCGATCGGCAAGGAACTGAGCGATCGCCATGGCGGCCGTATCGACCGTCACTATGCACATGCCTTGCAGGGCTTCGCTATTCAAGCTGACTCGGAGTCGGTCGCCGAATCCTTGACCAAAGACTGGCGAGTGGCCTTCGTCGAGGCGGATCAGGAAATCAGACTGAGCGCAACACAGTCACCCGCACCCTGGGGCCTGGATCGCATCGATCAGCGCAACCTGCCACTGAACAATAGCTTCACCTATTCCAACACTGGATCCAACGTCCATGCCTACATCATCGACAGCGGCATCCGCGCGACCCACAATGAGTTTGGAACTCGTGTAAAGACTGGCTATACGGCCATAGGCGATGGCAACGGCACCAATGATTGCAACGGTCACGGTACCCACGTCGCTGGTACCGTCGGCGGGACGACGTACGGTGTAGCCAAGGGCGTTTCGCTGTATCCAGTACGTGTGTTCCCGTGTGTCGGTGGCAGCCTGATTTCCACGATCGTCGCAGGCGTCGATTGGGTCACGGCGAACCGGCAGCTGCCAGCGGTCGCGAACATGAGTCTTGGCGGCTCTGCGAGCGCTACATTGGATATGGCGGTCAGCGGCATGATCGGCGCTGGCGTGACAACGGTAGTCGCGGCGGGCAATGACTACTTCGACGCTTGCTATATCTCGCCAGCCCGGATGTCGGCCAGCTCAGCCGTGATCACCGTCGGCAATTCGACTCAAACCGACGGCCGGAACCCGCTATCCAACTGGGGTACCTGCCTGACCCTGTTCGCACCCGGCACCAACATCATCTCCGCGGGCCATAGCAACAACACCGCGACCGCGGTGCTGAGCGGCACCTCGATGGCCGCCCCTCATGTCGCCGGCGCAGCAGCGCTCTATCTGAACTCGGGTCATCAGACGCCGTCCGCAGTGAAGAACGCAATCGTTTATTCTGCCTCGTCAGGCAAGATCACGAATACCGCGTCGTCGCCGAATCTCCTGCTCTACCTGGATTTCAGTCAGCCGGGCGGCGGCGCGCCACCGCTTAGTCCCGCACCAAGCGCAACACCCTACCTCGACGCTTTTTGCGTTGGCGGCGGCAACTACTTCTTCAACTTCGGAAGCGCTGGCGACATCGGAGCCTATGAGTTCTATGTCTCCAGCAACTCGGGGTTCTCGCCGCAATACCTTGGCGGTTACCTGCCCTCAGATCCGGGATGGGTCATGTACACCCTGTTCTCCGCCGAGCACTATCGAGTGCGCGCCTGCAACGGGGCCGGCTGCGGGCCATATTCGCCAGGGTTGTTCATTGTTCCGTACCAACTCTGCCCCTGACGGGCTTGGAAGCGGCGGCGGCAACGCCACCGCTTCCGTTTCCTCGATCCGTATCAGCAATGACGAACCGAGGCTTCCGATGTCAGAGCCAATCTCTGCTCACCCGGCTGCCAGAACCACATCCGAAAAGCTTGACTGGTCATGCCTGGTCAACGGTTCCGGCCGGCATTGCTTGCTGACCATGACCTCGCCATATACGGTCCCCTGGCAACGTCAAGCCTCATTGCGCATCCCGCACCAGTCGTGACATCCCAAGGCCGGTTCGATTGACTCGC
>CAZFUH010000535.1:0-2174 GCA_964522235.1 uncultured Rhodanobacteraceae bacterium | reverse complement strand
ACGGTCTGGAGGCGAACCGGTACCAGGTCAGGCTCGACGGGCAGGACCAGGAATGGTCGTCCTGGAGCGAGGAATCGTTCATCGACTACGCCAATCTCTGGGAAGGCCGCTATCGTTTCCAGGTCCGGGCCAGAAATCGTTACGGCGTAGTCAGTGACGAAGCTACGCTCGCGTTCCAGATCCTCCCACCCTGGTACCGCAGTCTGTGGGCCTTCGCGGCCTACGCCTTGCTGCTCGCCGGTGCGGCATGGGCAGGCCTGCGCTGGCGGCTACGCCGCGTCGAAGCGCAGAAGCGCGACCTCGAAGCTCTGGTGGCCGAACGCACCGGACAGCTGACCGAACGTACCCGGCAACTGGAAGAGGCGATGCTCACCGATCAATTGACCGGCTTGCGCAATCGCCGCTATCTCGAGAACCATCTTGATTCCGACATCCACCAGCTGTTGCGCGAGTGTCGGGACTGGTCAACCTTGGCGTCGCGGCCGGCGGATGGCCATCTGTTCTTCATGATCGATCTCGACCATTTCAAGCACGTCAACGATGCCCATGGCCACGCGGCCGGCGATCGTGTTCTCGAGCAGATTGCACAGATTCTTGGTGAGGTCTTCCGCGACTCGGACATCCTGGTACGTTGGGGCGGCGAGGAGTTCCTGGCGATCGCGCGCTTTGTCCGGCGCGACAGCGCAGCGGCTCTGGCCGAACGCATCCGCGTTGCCGTCGAAGCCCATGATTTCGCGGTCGCACCGGGACTGACGCTCAAGCTCACCTGCTCGATCGGCATTGCTTGTTTTCCGTTCTCACAGGACGACCCGGAGGCTCTGGGCTGGAACAAGGTGGTCGATATCGCCGATCATTGCCTGTATGCAGCCAAGCTGACCCAGCGCAACGCATGGGTCAGCATATGCAGCGATGGCGGTGGTCTGACCAGGGACACGCTCAAGTCCCTGCCCCAGGATCCGGGGCGCCTGGCGACGGTCCCCGGCCTGAAACTGGTCAGCTCCATCCGATCCAGCAGCCGCCTGGTCTGGCAGTGACGCCGGGGCAGGCGCTCAGTCCGTCGACAGTCCAAGTTCACGCTGGCGCTTTCTGCTCAGCTTGCCGACGACCAGTTCGTAGCTGCGGCGCAGCAACGCATGCAATTCCGTGCCGTCGAACGTGCCGGGTTCGGGCAGCCAGATCCAATGCGCACGCGCCAGGTACGGCGCCGGCTCGATGCCCGGCCGGTCGGTCAGCTCCAGGAAGCGCTCGGTGTCGACCTTGAACGACAGGCTGCCGACGTGCTTACCACGCAGGCAGTGCACGGCGAACATCTTCTCGGCGACGGTGTAGACCAGATCGTCCTGCCACTTGATGTCGCTTGCCGTGCCCGGCCAGGACAGCAACAGCCGGTCCAGTTCTTTGCGCTTCATTGCCGTTGCTCCTGATTGACGCACTACACTACCCGATTGTTCAGAGAGTTCCAGCATGTCCCTGTCCCTGCCACCGCTGCGCCTGAAGCGCGGCGAGGATCGCCGCGTCCGCCATGGCCATTCGTGGATCTACAGCAACGAGATCGACGCCACCGCGACGCCGTTGGGCGGATTCGAGCCGGGAACACTTGCGACCGTGGTCGATGCCCGCGACCAGGCGATCGGCACCGCCTACGTCAATCCGCACAGCCTGATCTGCGCCCGTCTGCTGACCCGGCGCGGCGATGTTGCGATCGACCGCGAGCTGATCGCCGAGCGCCTGCGCGCCGCCCTGCGTCTGCGTGAACGGCTGTATCCGACGCCGTACTACCGGCTGGCATTCGGCGAAAGCGACGGCCTGCCCGGCCTGGTACTGGATCGTTACGGCGAGACCGTGGTCGGCCAGATCGCGACCGCCGGCATGGAAGCGCTGCGTACCGAGATCGAAGCGGCTGTTGCCCTGGTGCTCAAGCCGCGCAGCCTGGTCTGGCGCAACACCGGCGGCGCCCGGGCGCTGGAACGACTGCCGGAGTACGTCGAGGCCGGGATCGGCGAACTGCCGGAGATGCTCGAGGTTCACGAAGGCGAGCTGCGCTTCCAGATCGAGCTGGGCCACGCCCAGAAGACCGGCTGGTTCTATGACCAGCGGGCCAATCGCGACCTGCTCGCGCGCTATGGCAGCGGCGCCCGGGTGCTCGACGTATTCGCCTATCTCGGCGGCTGGGG
>CAZFUH010000534.1:0-2180 GCA_964522235.1 uncultured Rhodanobacteraceae bacterium | reverse complement strand
CGGGCTCGAACCCATTGTGGCGATACAGCATGTGCTGGAGGACAGCCTCAAGCGGCATGTCGCTTTCGATGGTCAGGATGGGTGCCTCGCTGAGCAGTTCGACGCCGACAAGGCGTGGGCTGGATTCACGGGACGCACGCGCGAGTGCGTCGCGCAAGCTGGTGCCCAGATCACGCAGTCGCATGTCACGTACCCGGAGCGTGAGCAACGGTGTCGCCGGCGGGTCGAGCAGGCGTTGGTGGATCATCGCTTTGCTGCCCTCCAGCTCGACATAGCCTGGGACGCTGTCGCGGGACATGTTGAGGAACGTGTGGCGCTGTTGCGCCCCGTGGCCGAAATAGACACTGAGCGGCAGCCATGAGCGCTCGTGTGTGTTGGCGGGGTCGCCGTCGGTCCTGGCCGTGTCGGCAACCACGTCCCAGAACGGTGCGTCATCACCGTCCATGGATTCGACTTCAACCCAGGCGGGAACGCCACGCGTGACTCCGCAGGCGGCGAAGCGCGCAAGCCTCTCGAACCGAGGCGAATCGAAATCCGGGTCGGCGTAGGCCATGGACAACTGGATCCACCAGGGCGTCGCGCAGACCTCGATCGCCGGCGCATCGTTCGCGCGGGTTGCCAGCTTCATGCGCAAAAACGCGCCTGACGATCCTGGAGCCGTCAGCAGATGACGCATCTCCTCGCGTACCGGATCCCAGCCGAACGCCTCGCCCGTGAGCGGGTCGCGCAGGGTTGGCGGCTGCATGTCCAGATGCTCTGTCATGTCCTGCGATCGAATCCCGGAGCGCAGCGCGCCGTACTTGATCGCCAGCATCCTGCGCAGCGCCTCACGGTCATGCTCGCGCCAGACGAACTGAAGCGTTGGCATGATGATGGTGACAAGCGTGCGCCCTGTGATGTTGTAGGCCAGCCTTCCAAGCCTGTCCGTGATCGAATCGGGCCACGGGCTTATTTCGTCCCAAAGCACGGACCCGCGCGCCAGCACCGACTCAAGCTCGGTCGGATGCGCGTGCAGGGCGTCGAGCGTCCACAGGTCAATTCGCGCACGCAGGTTGAGCGTGGCCTGATGCGCGTACGCCTGACCGTAGAACAACGACTGCGTACATCCGCCCTCGCCGTCGCGGCGGCACTGACGCCACCCTCTGAAGCTGCCCACGGCTTCACCAGCCATCGTTCGGTCGAAGCTCTGAAAGTCGTGGCGGATCTGCTCACTCCAGTCGCGCTCCTCTTCCGTCGGTGGATCGAGCAGCGCAGACAATGTTTCGGCATCATAGGCCTCGGCATCGAACCACTCACGGTTCATGGCCTGATCGAACAGCCGCCGGCTCATCTCCAGGTGATGGCTGGCATGTCGCCGGAGTTGCATGCTGCGCGCCTGGCGAAACACGCGCCGCCAGAACGCCGCTGTTCGCGCCAGTTCCTGGACCGCAGGTGGACCCAGCGTTGGCGAGATCATTTCCTGGGCAAGCAGGTTGCGAACGAACTCGGCGATCTCGAAATCGATCACTGGCGCCTCATGATGCGGCGTAGCCAGCTCCTGCAGGCGCGGCATGTCCAGCGCCGCAAGGAAGCGGTGCAGCAGCGGCAGGTTCGGCGCGGTCAGACGGAACAGCATCTGCCCCCGAGCGGCCACCCAGTCGATGCAGTCGACGGCGGTGATCGGGCACCAGTGATCAACGCCGAACTGCTCGGGGTCGGGTCGCAACACCCGCAGCTGCGGCCGGAACAGTTCATCGACAAGCGCATCGCGGCGCGGCCGCGGTCGGCTGTTGACCCAGTGCTCGTAGGCATCAAGCCGACTGCGCCCGAGCTCGACCGGGTCTGCGTCCTCGGCCGCATCCATTCCGAGCAGAAAGATCCACGCGTTGTCTGCGTCGGCCAGGGTGTCGACGAAGGGCTCGGCAAGGCGAGTCGCTTCTGACGTAGGCGCCTGATCAAACCGGTTCACCACCCACCAAGACAGAATCAACAGCGCCAACAACCAGAAGCAGGTGCGTAGCAATCGACCAATCATCAGTATGAGTCCTCCCGGCGCTGCCCCAACACGGGCCTACGTTACAGCTTGAAAAGGATGGCCGTTCAGAAAAAACCAATCTCGCGAGGCGTTCGTGACGGTGTCGGAGGTCGCTGATTGCTGCTGACGCTATAGACGACGATCTGCCAGTCGCCATCGCTGCGTT
>CAZFUH010000533.1:0-2205 GCA_964522235.1 uncultured Rhodanobacteraceae bacterium | reverse complement strand
AGGCGCTGGCTTCGCTCGGGCGACGGCTCCGCGAACTGCGCGATCGCGGCCTCGCTGAGGTGCCGAGCACGCGCTTGCTGATCGCCGCTGCGGCACTCGTTGAGAGAGGCATACCGATTCGGGATGCCTGCTATGCGGCAGTGGTCTCCCCGCTGTCTGACGATGAATCCCTCGTCGATGCGATGCGCGACCTGGTCGACGCAACCTTCGTTTGATCGTCTCGGCCGCCAGCAACTTTCGTGGCCGAAGCGGAAGAAGTTGTCAGTGACGTCGCCCGCTACGCCACGTCTTACGCCCAGGATTTATGGCACCGGCATCGTGAACGGGCCGGCCTGCCACAGGTGCTTCTGCTGGGGGACGTGGCAGCACGCCTGGACTTGCTGCTTACGACAGTATTCGGCCATGTGCATGCGATTCGAATAGCACAACAACCGGCACCGCCAACGCTGCTGACCTGGGTATTCGGCCGGCGGCGTGGGCCGATGCGGCGGCAAGCGATTCCCGCAACAGACGGCCGGACAATCTGGCTGCCGGCAAACCTCGGTACCCTCGACCCAGTGCTGGCGAGGCAGCGCTACCGCACCATGGCGCTGCAACAGGCCATGCGCGCACAGCGCGGCAGTCCGGCGTTATGGCGAGGCGTCGAGGGCACGCTAACGGGTGATATCTACCTGCTGCTCGAAGCACACGCCGCGGACGCCACACTGAGCGCGATGCTGCCGGGCATGGCGGCACCGATTCGCGAGTTGCGCGCGGCGACCTTGGCGGCACGTCCGCCTCTGTCGGCATTTCCCGCGGCGGCGCAGGAGTTGGAGCGATTCGTCCGCAGCCTGATTGAAGACCGGCACAGCGGCGCCGTTTCGGAAACGCCGGCCAATTCTTTAAAGGAGGCCGAGTCGATCGCCTCACGACTGTTGCCGCCCGACGCCTCGCGCCACAACACCAGGGTCATGCGCATCCTCAAGGACCGGTGGACCGGTGATTTTGTTGCGCCCAACCTTGCAGCGGCGAAGCAATCGATCGAGGCGGAGTTTGATGACGAAACGGACGGCGACCGGCCTCGCAGCGTCTATCTCGAACGCCGCCCCGACGTCCGCGACGCGGACGACGACGAGGACGACGACAAGAAGGACCCCGGCCCATGGATGATCCAGGCTGATGAGCCGCACCAGAAAGCCGAAGACCCGATGGGCGTGCAAAGACCCGCAGACCGCGACGATGGGTCGGATGCCGGCGAACTGGGTGAGATGCTCAGCGAGCTGCATGAAGCGCGACTGGTCACGTCACCCGGACGCCCGAAAGAGGTGTTGCTGTCCGACGACCCGCCTCAAGCCGGCGCGCAGCATCACCTGCCGGATCGCGAGCAGGACGAACACGCGGCGCGCTACCCGGAATGGAATTACCGGACCGCGTGCTATCGCGAACGGGGCGCTACTGTCCTGACGCTCCCCCCGGAGCCCGGTTCGCAATCGTGGGTAAATCGCACGCTTGAAGAACATCGCTCGATGCTGGAACTCATCCGGCGCCGCTTCGAGATGCTGCAGGCGCGGCGCGTCGTACGCCGCAGGCAACTCGACGGCGACGAGATCGATTTCGACACCTGCGTCAACGCGTTTGCTGATCTGAAAGCCCGTACTCACATGCCCGAAGGCCTGTACCAGCACTGCCGGCTGGCGGAACGCAATCTCGCGATCATGCTCTTGATCGATGTCAGCGGCTCGACTGACGGCTGGGTCTCGTCCACCCGTCGCATTATCGACGTGGAACGCGAGGCCTTGCTGCTGGTCTGCATTGCGCTCAAGGAAATGGGTGAGCCCTACGCGGTGATGGCGTTCTCCGGCCGCGGACCGCAGGGTGTTACGGTACGGCGCATCAAGGATTTCGACGAACCGTACAGCAACGACATTGCACTGCGTATTTCCTCGCTCGAACCGGAGCGCTACACCCGCGCCGGCGCCGCGATCCGCCATGCCACGGCGCTGCTGATGCAACAGTCGGCTAGCCATCGCCTGCTCTTGCTGCTCTCGGATGGCAAACCGAACGACATCGACGAATACGAGGGCCGGTACGGCGCGGAAGACATGCGGCAGTCGGTCAATGAGGCTCGCTTGCAAGGCCTGTCGCCGTTCTGCCTGACGATCGACCGGCAGGCGGCGGGTTACCTGCCGCGCATCTTCGGCGCCGACCAGTACGCAATGCTGTCGC